>NZ_JCAKRV010000014.1:0-128365 GCF_059515165.1 Chryseobacterium sp. CS3K3.1
TTTCTTGACCCTGTTGATTGAGTTTTACTAAATGAAAATCGTAACAGTTGTTTTGCTTACTGCCTGAAGCTTGTTGCTTATTGCTTTGAATAGAACTTCCTGTGATAAGATACTGCCCGTCGATGGTTGTGGTAACCTGGCTTAGAAAATCCTGGGTAGAGGATTTGATGTCTTTCTGCCATAGCACTTCCTGGGCAGATACGTCCAGAACCATGCACAAAGTAAGTGCACTGAGATAAAACTTTCTCATTCTAATGTTTTTTTGAGTTAGTAATTAGCTTTTTAAAACCTTGCGAATTTAACACTTTTTAATATGCAAAAATCACATTAATGCGATTTAATGTAAAACCTGCTATTAAATGTTTAATTTCCTAATTTATATTTAGTTTTATTTTATTCTGAGGCAAAAATATATACACACAACGACAAAACTTGTCGTAATTTTTTAATTACAAAAATAAAAACAAAAAGCCCCGGAAATAACTCCCAGGGCCCACTATTGGTTAAATAATGATTAATTAAATTCTTTCGTTTTTGATTTCTTCAACAATTTCAGGATTTAAAAGCGTACTGATGTCTCCAAAATTACTGAAGTCACCTTCTGCAATTTTTCTCAGAATTCTACGCATGATCTTTCCGGAACGTGTTTTCGGAAGCCCAGAAACAAACTGTATCTTGTCCAGTTTCGCAATGGGTCCGATCTGATCCGAAATTAACTGATTGATCTCCTTTTTAAGATTTTCCTTATCACGTCCTTCTCCGGTTTCTTTAAGCATTACATAGCCATACAGCGCATTTCCTTTGATGTCATGAGGGTAACCTACAATGGCGGATTCTGCAACAGCCGGGTGCTGGTTGATACTGTCCTCAATAGGTGCTGTCCCAAGGTTGTGCCCTGAAACGATAATTACATCATCTACACGCCCGGTAATTCTGTAATAGCCCACTTCATCCCTCAAAGCTCCGTCTCCTGTAAAATATTTTCCAGGGAAAGCTGTGAAATAAGTTTCTTTATATCTTTGGTGGTCACCCCAGATGGTTCTTGCGATTCCGGGCCATGGAAAACGGATACAAAGATTTCCTGTCACTTGATTTCCTGTGATTTCATTGCGTTTATCATCCATCAGAACAGGTTGTACACCTGGTAAAGGAAGGGTAGCGTAAGTAGGTTTTGTAGGCGTTACAAAAGGAAGCGGTGAAATCATGATTCCTCCTGTTTCCGTTTGCCACCATGTGTCTACAATCGGACATTTTTTCTTCCCGACATGGTCATTGAACCAGTGCCATGCTTCATCATTGATAGGTTCACCTACTGAGCCAATGACCTTCAGAGAACTCAGGTCATGTTTGTCTACCCATTCCGTACTTTCTTTTGCTAAAGAACGGATCGCAGTAGGTGCCGTATAAAACTGAGTAATCTTGTGTTTTTCAATCACTTCCCAGAAACGGTCCGGTTCCGGATAAGTAGGAACTCCTTCAAAAATCACTGTAGTTGCGCCGTTCAGCAGCGGCCCGTAAAGAATATAGGAATGTCCGGTAATCCATCCGATATCTGCTGTACACCAGTAAATATCATTTTCTTTATAGTTGAATACATTTTTAAAAGTATATGCGGTGTACACCATATACCCGGCGCAGGTGTGCAGCATTCCTTTTGGTTTTCCTGTAGATCCGGAAGTATATAAAATGAAAAGAGGATCTTCAGAATCCATAATGACAGTAACGAAATCAGGAGAAGCTTTTTCATACAGATCGGCCATCCAGTAATCTCTTCCTTCTTTCATTTTAATTTCGTTGTGGGTTCTTTTTACAACAAGAACTTTCTCCACGGTCGGCGTTTTTTCCAGCGCATCGTCTACAATGCTTTTCAGATCCAGAACTTTATTACCTCTGTAGCTTCCGTCCGATGTGATGACCATTTTGGCTTCACAGTCATTGACCCTTGAAGCCACTGCTGAAGCTGAGAATCCTGCAAAAATAACAGAATGTACAGCTCCCAGTTTTGCACAGGCAAGCATCGTAATAGCCAGTTCGGGGATCATAGGAAGATAAATGCAGACCCTGTCTCCTTTTTCAATACCCATATCGCGCAAAACATTGGCCGTTTTATTCACCCGGGTGTATAATTCGTTGTAAGAAATATGCTGTGCTTCTTCCTTAGGATCATTGGGTTCCCAGATGATTGCTGTTTTTTCTCCTCTTATGGTAAGATGTCTGTCGAGACAGTTTTTGGTAATATTGAGTTTCGCATTTTTAAACCAGGTGATCTTCGCTTCATTCATGTCGTACTTAACAACCTTGCTCCATCTCTGATACCACACGAAGTTTTGATCTGCAACTTTATCCCAGAATTTTTTAGGATTTTTGATAGACTTCTTATAGTCTTCAAAATATTGTGGTAAATCTTCTATTAAGTAATTTCTCATATCCCTTTTGTTTTTTGAAATTTGAATTTATTATATTTTTAAATTTATGTTTAATTTCCCGTTTAAGCTCTATAAACCTGGATTTTTTCCTGGATTTCCTCAATGATTTTTTCGTCATCAATAGTGGATGGAATCTGAAAATCTTTACCATCCAGCAGTGTCCGGATCAGCTTTCTTAAAATTTTTCCGGATCTCGTTTTGGGTAAACGTTTGACAACCATTACATTTTTTAAAAAAGCAACTGCCCCGATTTTGTTGCGAACCATCTGAACGATGTCTTTTTCAATATCTTCTTCAGAAATCGCCGAGCCGTTTTTCAAAACTACCGTGGCAAAAGGAACCTGTCCTTTTAAATCATCATCAATGCCTACCACTGCACATTCTGCAACATCAGGATGTGAGGAAACAATTTCTTCCATTTCGGAGGTCGAAAGCCTGTGTCCTGCTACATTGATCACGTCATCCACTCTTCCTGTAATGAAAATATAACCATCCTCATCCTGAATAGCTCCATCTCCCGAAAAATAATACCCTTTATACTGAGACAGGTAACTGCTTTCAAAACGGGCGTAGTCTTTCCATATTCCAAGCATGGCGCCAGGTGGGAGGGGAAGTTTGATCACCAGATAACCTTCATGGTGAGGATTGAGTTCGTAACCGTTTTCATCAAATATTTTAATATCATATCCCGGAACAGGTTTTCCTGCAGAGGCCCTTTTGATCTGATAATTTTCATCATGAGTCAACAACCCCAGCATTGGCCAGCCGGATTCTGTCTGCCACCAATGGTCTATTGCCGGAACACCAATATGTTCTGCAAACCAGTCCAAAGTGGCAACATCGCATCTTTCACCAGCGAGAAACTGTTTTTTAAAATGGGTTAAATCGTATTTTTTTACCAGTTCTCCGTTCGGATCTTCTTTTTTAATAGCTCTGATAGCAGTAGGGGCTGTAAACATCACCGAAACTTTATATTCTGAGATAATTCTCCAGAAAGTTCCTGCATCAGGAGTCATGATGGGTTTCCCCTCAAAAATAATAGTCGTGTTTCTGTTGATTAAGGGGCCGTACACAGAAAAGCTATGGCCAACCGCCCATCCGAAGTCTGAAGCGGCCCAATACGTTTCTCCCGGTTCTACACCATAGACATAAGTCATTGAGAATTGTAATGCCGTGGCATAACCTCCTGTATCACGAACGATCCCTTTAGGTTTTCCGGTAGTTCCTGAGGTGTAAAGCAGGTAAAGCGGA
The DNA here is from genome assembly GCF_059515165.1 of Chryseobacterium sp. CS3K3.1. NCBI lineage: Bacteria > Pseudomonadati > Bacteroidota > Flavobacteriia > Flavobacteriales > Weeksellaceae > Chryseobacterium > Chryseobacterium sp. CS3K3.1. Next base: position 3,678 of record NZ_JCAKRV010000014.1, read on the forward strand.
TGAGTAGATTCTACAGAAACGCAGTCCGCAGGAGCTGATTTTTCTAACAGTTCTTCATAATCAATAAGTCCGTCAAACATCTCATCCTGATTATCTACTAATTTTCTGTTGTATACAACGATATTGTCTACTTTGTCCTGAGCCAGCTCGATTGCTTTTTCTACCAGTGGCAGATAGGGAATTCTCTTTGCAATTTCCACACCGGCCGTGGCTGTGATTAAAACTTTCGGTTTGCAGTCATCAATTCTAACTACAAGCTCATGAGGAGCAAAGCCTCCGAAAACCACATTGTGAATCACCCCGATTCTTGCGCATGCCAGCATGGCAAAAAGTGTCTGAGGAATCATAGGCATATAAATAACAGCTGTGTCTCCTTTTTTTAATCCTAAAGAAACCAATCCTCCTGCCAGCTTTGCTATTTCCTCTTTTGCCTGATGAAATGTGTAGGTTTTCTTCTGATGGGTTACAGGAGAATCATAAACGATTGCAATCTGATCACCAAAACCGTCTTCAATGTGTCTGTCAATGCATAAGTAACACATATTGAGCTTTCCGTCAGAAAACCACTGTGGGTAATCGTTTTCACCATTGGAAAGAATCTGCTGCGGAAATTCAAACCATTGTATTTTCCCGGCCTGTTCCTTCCAGAAGTCTTCTTTGTTTTCTATACTTTGTTTAAATAAGGTATCTGTATTCATATCAATATCAAGGTCAATAGTTGTGTTTAGTGTCTGCGTGTCATTGCGAGCCGCAGGCGAAGCAATCTCTTAAAACATCTCCTCAATCTGCTGCATCAGTTTCTTAATCGAGTAGGGTTTTGTAACGTAAGCGTCAGCTCCCATTTCCAATCCTTTTTCAATATCTCTTGGATTGTTTTTGGCACTCAGAAAGATGACTTTAGTATCCTTTAGTTTTTCGTCCTGCTTAATGAGATCGAGCGTGCTGTAGCCGTCCAGATTGGGCATCATGATATCGAGAAGAATCACATCCGGAACCATGGTTTTCAGAAAGTCAAGGACTTCCATTCCGTCACGGGCAATATAAACATCATATCCGTTTTTCTTAAAACTGTATTCCAACGACATCAATATTTTGTGTTCGTCATCTGCAATAATTATCTTTCTCATAAGAAGGTTTTAATGGTGTTCAACTTCATCTGTAATCTCTTTTTTAGTTTTTTTGGGAATGTTGATGGTGAAAGTTACGCCCAGTCCGCTGTTTTCTGCTTTTATACTTCCTCCGTGTGCCTCTACAATTTTTTTGGAAATGGCCAGTCCCAGTCCGCTTCCTGTAGGCTTTAATATGTTTTGGTTTTTTGATTGATAAAATTTATCAAAAATCATTTCCAGATCCTCTTCCGGGATATGCTTTCCCGTATTGAAAATGGTAATGATCAGCTGCTGGTCTTTTTCAAACAATTTGGTCTGAATGGTGCCGTGTTCTTCCGTAAATTTTAAGGCGTTTCCCCAGATATTCTGAAACAGCTGAATCATTCTTGCTTCATCATATTCAAATATAGACTGATTCAGGAGATTAACTTCACTCAAATGAATATTTTTCTGCTGTATCAGGTGAAGAAGCGGATTCAATGCTTTTTTATACGTGTCAACAATATTGTTTTCCTGAATATGCAAAGAGATTTCACCATGCTGCAGTTTGTCCAGATAAAGAATATCATTGATGATTTCGCTTAATCTGTCGGATTCTGTGATGATGTTGTTTAAAAACTCCTGTTTGATGTCAAAAGGAATATCATCGTCATCCGCTAAAATTTCTCCTGCTGAACGGATGGCCGTAATCGGAGTTCTTAGCTCATGAGCGACAGAATCCAGAAAATCGTCTTTTTGGCGGTCTTTAATAATCAGACTTTCGTTGGCAGTTCTCAGATCATTAGACAATTTCTGAAGTTCTGCAGACTGTTCGGTAAGCTTTTTATTTAAGCTGATATTTTCCTGTGATTCTTCGAGAATATTTAAAACTTCTTTTAACGATATTTTATCTTCTTTGGTTACTCCTTCAATCAATATTTTTGCGGAAGCTGTACCGATTCTTCCTGCCAAAAGGTTTTCTGAGAATTTGATAAACCTTGAATCGGCAGTCTCAGTATTGGAGTCGATGTTATATTTTAAATTAAAAATCCTTAAGGCCTGTTCCGTTTTATTCTTACCTAAGAAACGTTCCAGAATATTCTGAATGTCTGAAATATAGGCGGTTCCACGCCAGATAAAAGCATTCTCATGATTCTGAATGTACTTATCAATGTCTACGTAAAGCTCAGCAAAGTTTCTTTCGCGGTAATTTCCTTTTGAACTTACGGAAACAATGGTAAACAGGCTTGTATTGACCAGCATCGACCAGAAAAAGATCTGTGGAATTCTTCCTAAATAAGGAATGGTAAAAAAACCGAAAGCATTATACATATCCCTCAAGACCCCTTTAAATTCCTGATTGTACGAAAAATAATACTGGGGAATAATCAGTCCGAAATAGCAGATTACCAATCCGGCTAAAAGTCCTGCAACAGCACCTTTATAACTTCCTCTTCTCCAGAATAAAGCTCCGAAAAATGCAGGTGCCAGCTGTGCAATCACGACAAATGAGATTAATCCTACCGAATCAAGTGAGGTCTTCAGAATGAAATATTTATAGAAGGCAAAAGCCATAATAATCAATGCGAAAATACTGAACTTCCTGATATTGGTGATGATTCTTGTATTTTGCTCCTCGCTTTCAGATTTTAATTTTCCCAGTAATCCGTATGGAATGATGAGATTGTTGGAAAGCATGATGGATAAGGTAATGGCAGAGATAATGATCATGGAAATACATGAGCTCAATCCTCCAAGAAAGACGAATACTGTGATCAAAGTATTGTCGAAATGCTGTGGAATCAGGATAGAGTAGAACTCGGGATTTACTTTCTGTCCGTCAAAAATTAATCTTCCTCCCCAGGCAATCGGGAAAATAAATACAGTAAAGATTAAAAGGTAAAGCGGAAAAAACCAAATAGCTGTTCTGATGTGTTTTTCCTGCCTGTTTTCAACAATGGCAGTGTGGAACTGTCTTGGGAGAATGCAGATCGCTGTTGCAGAAATCATGCAGAGAACCATCCAGTTCAGGGCACCTTCAATTCCGTTGAAGGTGTTTTTTTCTTTAAAATCTTCAAATTTACTGGCTTTCTCATAAATATCAGAGAAACCATCAAAAACATAATAAATGACAAAAAATCCGAGAATGATAATGAAAAATAACTTTAAAAAACTTTCCAGAGCAATGGCGGAGATAATTCCAAGCCTTTTTTCTGAAGCATCCACATATCGTGTTCCATAATAAGAAGAAAATAAGGCGATTAAAACTACCACGAAAGTTGCATTATCAGTAAGGATATCTTTCGACATCGGAGTTTCAGTTACCAAATGAAATGTTTCAGAAATAGCTTTGATCTGAAGTCCGATATAAGGAACGATCGCCAGAAGGCAGACTATCGTGATAATGGCACTCAGGCTTCTGCTGTTACCATACCTTAATGAAATGAAATCAGCTAAGCTGCTTATCTTATTGACTCTTGAAATTCTTACAATCCGGGTGTTGATGTATATCCATGCCGGAATAATCATAATAGGTCCAATGTAGATTGGTAAATAGTTTAATCCGCTTGTCGCTGCCACTCCGATACTTCCATAATACGTCCAGGCGGTACAATATACAGCAAGGGATAAAGCATAGATGTATGGATTATTGATCCAAAGCTTGCTTCTTTTCTTCTCTGCCAGGTAGGCAACTAAGAAAAGGAGGGCCAGATAAAACAGAACGACAAAAAATAATGCGAAACTACTCATCATGTCTTTTTACAATTACAAAAGAAATCACAATGGAAATCATCCAGACCACGAACAGGTAAATAAGGATCATAGGATAGCCCAAAATTTCCCTGTCACTGTTGAAAAGCAGTGAAATAGGAATGCTGAAAGCAATCATAAGCCCTACGCTCAGTATGATAAGTTTTTGTTCGTGTCTTTTTTTCATAAATGATTTTTGATAAAAGATAATTGATGAATGACTACATTCATCAATTATCCATATTGCTTTTAAATTTTATCGTCAGAATATTCTCCTTTTAAGGCGTAATAACCGAAAACTGCCATTCCGCCTGAGATAATCGGCATCAGTACAAAAAGAATGATGATGCCAAAAACCAGATCTTCCTGTTTTCCGGAAGTTATTTTCGGGATTCCCAGTACGGTAATTCCGAAGTAACCCACAATTACTGCTATTGCGATCCAGAGAATGCCTAATATTTTTTTTAGTCCGTTCATTTTAGTAGTTTTAAAATTAATAAAAATTTAAGTGATTCAGTACCTAATCGTGAAGATTATTGTTCTTATTTTTAAGATAAAATAATCCGATGACCAAACATACGGCAGCGACTCCAATTGGGTACCAGAGTCCTTCCAGATACCATGTTGCATGTCCTGCTTCTTTTCCTGTAGTCACCAGATAAGTAGCTACCGCTGGAAGAAGTCCTCCAAATACCCCGTTTCCAATATGATAAGGTAATGACATTGAGGTGTAACGGATTCTCACAGGGAACATTTCAACAAGGAAGGCAGCGATAGGTCCGTAAACCATCGTTACAAAGATCACCTGGATGAAAACAAGGAATACCAGGTACCATTTGGTGTTGTCATTTAATTTTAAACTTTGAGAAACTTTGGCTTCTTCCGGTTTTCCGTCTTTCATAACAATCCCTGAAGGTGACCAATGAACTACGCTGTCTTTTTTAATTAAAGTTCCGTCTGTATAAAGTGTTTCTTTGTGAAAAGTCACCAGGCTGTCTGTCGCAATATCATTGTGGATTTTCGCCGTTCTTTTTTCTGTAATTCCATTGGCTGCAATTGTTTTGTTTTCGAGGTTTACACTTTTAAACATGCTGTCGTAAATAGGTCTGTACGCTAAAATAGCGATAAGCATTCCGGTCATCATCACTGCTTTTCTGCCGATTTTGTCAGAAAGCCATCCGAAGAATACAAAGAAAGGTGTTCCTAAAAATAAAGCCGTAGCCATCAATGAATCTACCTGTGCCGATTCTACATTCATGACCTTTTGAAGGAAACTCATGGCATAGAATTGTCCCGTATACCAGATCACACCTTGCCCCATCGCAGCCCCGAATAAAGCCAATAGTACAAATTTGAAATTGTATTTGTTTCCGAAACTTTCCTTTAAAGGGTTTTTGGACGTTTTTCCCTCGCTTTTGGCTTTCGCAAAAAGGGGAGATTCTTTCATGTTCTTTCTGATAATGTAAGATACAGCAACCATCAGAATAGAGATCCAGAATGGAACTCTCCATCCCCACGTATCAAATTCTTCTGCAGAAAGAGTGGTCTTGGTGATCAGAATAACAATTAATGAAATGAAAAGTCCGGCTGTTGCTGTAGTCTGGATCCAGGAGGTCCAGTATCCGCGGCGATGAGGTTGTGCATATTCTGCGACATACGTGGCAGCACCTCCGTATTCACCTCCTAAAGCAAGTCCCTGAAGTAATCTTAAAATTAAAACTAAAACCGGTGCCAGAAATCCAATGGTTTCATAACTTGGAATACATCCGATCAGGAAAGTGGAAAATCCCATAATCAGTAACGTAACCAGGAAGGTATATTTTCTTCCGATAAGATCTCCCAGTCTCCCGAAAAATAATGCCCCGAAAGGTCTTACTACAAATCCGGCAGCAAAAGTAGCCAGGGTAGATAAAAATGCGGCAGTAGGATTATCCGCAGGGAAAAATTTGGTGGCTAAAACAACGGCCAGACTTCCAAAGATATAGAAGTCATACCATTCTATCAATGTTCCGAGAGATGAGGCAGTGATCACACTCCAGATGGTGCGGTTTTTCTGCCTGTCGGTCATATTTTCGTAGCTTTCGTGATGATTTTCGCTCATATTGATTAGTTTTTGATGTTAGTGGAATAGGATGTTAATTTGTTTTTTTTTTTAGCCATTAAGGATTTTATGATTAAGTTCATTGCTTTGGGATTATTTCAAAGTTTCATTCTGAATGAAATGTAATGAAGAATCTCATGTAGTTCTGGTTGTTAATAAGATTCTTCCTTCGTCAGAAATCAAAGATTCGACGTAGTCAATGACAAAAGTCAAATTATTTGAATCTTGAGAAAGTATCCCTGATCTATCTTAATTTCTTTACTGTTCTTAATGGTCTAAATTTTAAAGGTAGATCTGAAATTGTACAATAAATTCTCCTTTAGAAGAAGGACTTTCCGTAGGATTGGTGTAAACAGGTCTTGTGGAATATTGTGTTGTTATTTTCGCATGATGTCCGTCTATGAACCAGTTGGCACCTACATCAAACTGTGATGAAGATTTATCGAAAGCCTCAAAGCTTTTGTGGGTATAAGCTGCAAAAGGCTGTATTCTGATCTTTGGCTTTTCTGCCTGACTTGGTAACAGTAAACCTGCCTGAGCGTAGATAATATTACCTGTCCCGATGGTTGGCTGCAGATTTCCTGGCCCTGCAATAGCTTTATTCCCGATGAAATTAGGATCCGATGCTCCAATATTCATCGTTCCCAGATTTCTTACATAGTTCGGTCCGAAATTGTAATTATAGTATCCGGCATATGCAGAAACGGCCATTTTGTTTTTTGCCTCACCCAAAGGTATATCTGCAAACGCATCTACCGCGAAAAGAGTGATGTCGTGTTTTTCAATATTTGAGTTCACAGAAGTTCTTGTTCCATCAGCCTGATGATAAAAACCTGCGCCTACATTGAAAACTTTCTTTGTTCCAAGGTAAGATCCCACTTTGAAAGGAAGGGTGTTGGATTCTTCATCAAGGAATTGATATTCAACATATCCTGCCTTTGAAAAACTGGGATTTCCGTTATTATCAACAGCGACTGCTTTTGAAGGATCTGTCACATTCACAGGAACGAGGTCCGTAGCAAATGGTTTATTTAAGCTAAAACGGTATTCGAGTTTTCCATATTTTCCTTTGGCAAACATTCCGAGCTGTCTTGCAAACTGATCTGAATTATCAATTAAAGGCCATGAAAAAACAGGAGAATCTAATGTAAGAAAGTTAAGCGTAGAAGCCATAGTCATACGGGAAAGTCCCATATAATAGTGAAGCCCGGCCCCTAAAGTTAAACTGAATTTTCCCGCTTCTCCAGGTAAAATAACTGCATATTCGTTCCAGGCATCATGAAAAAACAGCTGGGTTTTCTTTCCGTTTCCATAACCTCCTGTTCCTGAGGTGCCTGAAGCGCCGCCATTGATGAAAGTCTGATTATTAATTCCAAAATGGAGCAGGATCATATATCTCTTAGAGATCTGTGCGTACGTTAATGCACGTAACCTTCTGTTTCCCAGGCTCCATGAGTTGTCAGCAGGTTCACCGCCTACCATAGTCCCAGGGTTCATAGATGTATTTCTTACCCAAAACTGGTCCCATAAAATAAATCTGACGAATTTATCCCCGTTTTGGTTGAGGTTAATTTTTAAGCCACTGCCATAATCAGGAGAACCTTGTGAGTATACGGAACTACTGATTAAAGCTAATCCAATGAATGTAAGTAATTTCTTCATAAATTATCAATTTTTGGCGTTGTTTTTTGTGAATGCCAAATTGTAATTAATAATTTATTTATGAAAATTTAATATATATTAGTGGTAATAGTATAGTTAATGTTGGCGGGGCTTTGAGTTTTGAGGTGAGGGATTCGGGTTTCGGGTTTCGGGGTTTTGTGATTCGGGATGCGGGTTTCGAGGTTCGAGGTTCGAGGTTTGGGGTTCGATATTTTAAAAATATAATTTTTTAAAGATTTGATATACAGTTTTTTGCAAGAGTATTTTTACCTCGGTTTTTAAACCTCGTAACTCGCATCCCGAAACCGCGCATCCCGTAACTCGTACCCCGTACTACTTCTTAAACCGTTCCCATTTAATCAGCATATACTTATCAGCAAATTGGGTGATGATAATTCCTGAGTTTTTAATATTCTCTTCCTGAGCGATATACTCAATCAGTTCGCTTTGTTTTAATATTTTATAAACAGGATGGAATTCAGAATGGGGAGGTCTTGTGATATTGTATTTTTTAATCCATGAGCTTATGGTAACATGGGAAACCCCGATGATTCTTTCAATTTCACGGTAACTTAAACCTTCCAGATAAAGCTGAAGAGCTTTGGTTACGTAGTAATCATCAATTTGTTTTCCCAGTTTTTTAACGGTAAAATAATAATTGCAGTCTTTGCAGTGGAAGCGCTGTTTATTGTTGATAATGCCGCTTTTTACTACTTTGATACTCTTGCATTTAGGACAGGTATTTTCCATAACTATATTATTTTAGCAAATATATAATAAATTAGCAAATGTATATTTTTCAATAAAGATAATTTTACCTGTTTAAAATTTTAAAACAAAAAAAATATCTTTTTTATTTGGATTTAAAAGAAATTATATTTTAAATTTGCCAAAAAATTTAGATAAATAAATGGAAATAGAAATTTCCTCATGCGAACATCTAATGTATGTGAGTGAAATACAGCAGGAAATGTACGATTCTGCACAGCGTAGAGGAACGGGTATCGCAAAACGTTCCATAGAATATTTGAGTAAGAAGATTTCAGAAGGCAATGCTGTGGTAGCCACTGAAAACGGTGAGTGGGTAGGTTTCTGTTATATAGAGACCTGGTCGCACGGGAAGTTTGTGGCCAATTCGGGGCTGATTGTGTCACCGAAATTCAGGAACGGGGGAGTAGCGACTCAGATCAAGCAGAAAGTTTTCCAGTTATCTAGAGACAAATATCCGGATGCAAAAGTGTTTGGATTAACAACAGGTTTGGCAGTGATGAAAATCAATAGTGATTTGGGATATAAACCCGTGATCTATTCTGAACTGACTCAGGATGAAGAATTCTGGAACGGCTGCAAAAACTGTGTGAACTATGAAATTTTAATGATGAAGGAACGCAAAAACTGTCTGTGTACAGCCATGTTGTTTGTTCCTGAAAACGATAAAAAAAAAGAGGAGGTAGTGAATAATCTGCCTGAAAATAAATATGATGGAATGATTCAGAAAGATTTTGATGAATTCCATGTAACCATTAATAAAAATAAAAAGAGTCCAGATGAAAAAGAAAGTCATCTTAGCGTTTAGCGGAGGTTTAGATACTTCCTACTGTGCTAAATATCTTAGTGAAACACTGGGATATGATGTGTATGCCGTTACTGTAAATACCGGAGGTTTTTCAAAAGAAGAGGAAAAAGAACTGGAGAAAAAAGCCTTAAACCTTGGAGTAAAAGAATACAGGTGCGTAGACGCTCAGGAAGATTACTATAATTCATGTGTGAAATATTTGATTTTCGGGAATGTATTGAAAAATAATACGTATCCGCTTTCTGTAAGTGCTGAGCGTACTATTCAGGCGCAGGAAATTGCAAAATATGCCATTGAAGTACAGGCAGATGCTATTGCTCACGGAAGTACAGGAGCTGGGAATGACCAGGTTCGTTTTGATCTGATCTTCCAGGTAATGTGCCCAAATATCGAAATCATTACGCCTATCCGTGATATGGCTTTGTCCCGTGAGGAAGAAATTGAGTTTTTGAAAGAACACGGTTATGAAATGGAATTCCAGAAAGCGCAGTATTCTGTCAATAAAGGCCTTTGGGGAACTTCAGTAGGCGGTAAAGAAACACTGACATCCAGAAATTACCTGCCGGAAGAAGCTTTTCCATCCCAGATTAAAGAAACTCAGCCTTCAGAACTTGAAATAGAGTTTAAAAACGGAGAAGTTATAGCTGTCAATGGAGAAAGTTTTGAACATTCAGTATATGCCATTCAAAAAATAGAAGAATTGGCTTCAGCATATGGAATTGGCCGTGATATCCATGTAGGTGATACTATTGTTGGAATTAAAGGACGTGTGGGGTTTGAAGCAGCTGCAGCATCGGTGATTATCAAAGCGCATCATTTATTAGAAAAACATACGCTTTCAAAATATCAGCAAATGATGAAGTCGCAGTTATCCGACTGGTATGGAAACTGGCTTCATGAAGCGCTTTTCTTAGATCCTGTGATGAGAAATATTGAGTCTTTCCTGGTAGATTCTCAGAAAACGGTGAGCGGAAAAGTATTTGTAACCCTTCATCCATACAGATTTATTTTGAATGGAATTGAATCTGCTCATGATCTGATGTCTGACAAATTCGGAAGCTATGGAGAAGCGAACAGAGCATGGACAGGAGAAGATGTGAAAGGATATACTAAGATTGTTAGTAATTCTCTCAATATATATCATCAGATTAACCAAAATATCAACTAGTTCCGCAAGGACGATGTAATGAAAGGCAGAACAAAAATCTGTCAGAATCAAAATGAAGAAAACAGTAGGAATAATTGGTGCCAACGGTTATACAGGAAGCGAACTGATACGCTTACTGGCTTTTCATCCCCATGTGACATTGAGTTTTTTATATAGTCGTTCGAATTCGGGAACAAAAATTTCAGATCTGTACCCGGATTTAACGACGGTTTGTGAAATGGTTTTGACGGATAAATCTGAAGACGTAGATATTCTTTTTCTGTGTCTTCCACATAAAGAAAGTCAAAACTGGTTAACGCAGAACCCTGTCAAAGATGAAACGCTGGTGATTGATCTTGGAAACGATTTTCGTTTAGAAGGAAATTTCGGAAAAAGAGATTTTATCTACGGATTGCCTGAAATTAATAAAAAACAACTAACGGGTGCTAAGAGTATTGCCAACCCGGGATGTTTTGCTACGGCTATTCAGTTGGCCTTGCTGCCATTGGCGGAAAAAGGAGTGTTGAATGAAGTCTTTACCACAGGGATTACGGGTTCTACAGGAGCCGGGCAGTCTCTGCAGGCAACGACTCATTTTACCTGGAGAAATGATAATGTCTCAGCTTATAAAACCTTAACACATCAACATGTGGATGAGATTTTACAACAGCTGATTTCATTCAATAATAAAGAAGTAAACCTGAACTTTGTTCCTTGGAGAGGAGATTTTGCAAGAGGGATTTTTACAAGTTCCACCATGAAGACGGATCTGGAGCTGGAGGAAATAGAACAGTTGTATCAGGATTTTTATGCAGAGGAGCCTTTTGTTACAGTAAGCAGGAAGGCAGTGGATTTAAAGCAGGTTGTCAATACCAATCGCTGTGTGATTCAAATCGAAAAGAGTGGAAATGTTGTCGTTATTCACTCAGCGATTGACAATTTGTTAAAAGGTGCTTCGGGGCAGGCCGTACAGAATATGAATCTGGCTATGAACTGGGAAGAAAATGCAGGATTAAACCTGAAACCGATAGCATTTTAAATTGACGGTAAGTAATTGAGAATTTTAACAGAAAGTAAATCCGACTTAGGAAAATGGAGCGTTAAGAAAATTAATTCTATGAACGTTAAGAAAATTCTACTGTTCGAAGTGCGAGGAAAATAGAGAACCGAAGAACCAATTCGGATTTCGCACAAGTTTTAGAATTTTTAGTGAATAGAACTAATTTTTAGCGGAAGTTTCCAGGTCTTGAACTTTTGTTTCTTTTGTTTTAAGACAAAAGAAAAATAAAAAATAAAAAAATGAATTTATTCAACGTATATCCATTATTCAACATCAATCCGGTAAAAGCTCAGGGATCCTTTCTTTGGGACGATAAGGGAGAGCAATATCTTGATTTTTACGGAGGTCATGCTGTAATCTCTATCGGGCACAACCATCCGTATTATCAGAATAAGCTGAAAGATCAGCTGGAAAAAATTTCCTTCTATTCCAATTCTGTTCAGAATGAATTACAGATTGAACTGGCAGAAAAATTAGGAAAGCTTTCAGGATATGAAGATTATAACCTTTTCCTGTGTAATTCCGGAGCAGAAGCGAATGAAAATGCATTGAAGCTGGCTTCTTTTCATAACGGAAAAAGCAAAGTGCTTTACTTTTCAGGTTCATTCCACGGCAGAACTTCTGCAGCGGTTTCAGTGACTGATAATCCGAAAATTGTAGCTCCGGTTAATTTTTCTGAAAGATTTATCAAATCAGAATGGAATGATGTACAACAGCTTGAAGAAACCTTTGAAAAATATGGAAATGAAATCTCTTCTGTGATCATCGAGGGAATTCAGGGAGTAGGAGGTATTATGATTCCGACACCGGAATTTTTATCTAAAATCAAAGAACTGTGTGAAAAATATGATACTGTTCTTATTTTGGATGAAGTGCAGTCCGGATACGGGCGAAGCGGATATTTCTTTGCGCATCAGGAATTTAGTGTAGAGGCAGATATTATTACAACCGCAAAAGGAATGGGAAATGGCTTTCCTGTGGGCGGAGTTTTGATCCATCCTAAATTCCAGGCAAGCAACGGTTTGCTGGGAACGACATTTGGAGGAAACCACCTTGCCTGTGCCGCCTCTATTGCTGTTCTGGATGTTATGAAAGATGAAAATCTTATCGAAAATGCGCAGAAAATGGGTGAGTATATTGAAAATGAAATTAAAGATTTACCACATATTAAATCCATCCGAAGGAAAGGATTGATGATCGGAATAGAACTCGACAGAGACTGTTCAGAAGTAAGGAAAGAGCTCCTTTTTGATCATCATATTTTCACAGGAAACTCTAATGATAAAACCGTGTTGAGGATTCTTCCGGCACTGAATATCAAAAAAGAGGAAACGGATCTTTTCATCAATGCTTTGAAAGCAGTGCTTGGAAATATTTAAACCATAAAAGTCACAAAAGAATTTAAACACCTAAGTGATTTTAAGAAAATACTAAAGGCTTAAGAAGTGCACTTAAGTTTTCGAAAATCTTTGATTTTCTTCCTATGTGAGCTTATATATTTTCAAAATAATCAACTTTTAAAACTTAAGTGTTCTAAAGTGTTTTAGTAAAAACTTTTGTGCCTTTTGTGGTTAGATCAACAATCAATGTGTAAACAAAATCTTTACAATCAATTCAATGAAATGGATATTCCATTTGTCCATTGAAAAAAATAGAAAATACCAAATGAAAAAATTTACCTCTGTAAGTGATGTAGAAAACTTACAGGAAATCATAAAAAAAGCTTTACAGATAAAAGCAGACCCCCTTACTGAAACAGAAAAAGGAAAGGGAAAAACAATCGGACTTGTATTTTTAAATTCAAGTTTAAGAACCCGTCTGAGCAGCCAGATTGCAGCTCAGAATCTTGGGTTGAATGTATTGACGTTAAACGCAGCACAGGAAGCCTGGAATCTTGAATTTGCTGATGGAGCGGTAATGAACGGCGACACGGTAGAACATATCAAAGACGCTATTGAAGTCTTAAATCAATATTGTGATATCATTGCGGTACGTTGTTTTGCAGGGATGAAGAGCAAAGAAGATGATGTGAATGAAAGCATATTAAGCCAGTTTGAAAAGCATGCAAAAGTACCTGTCATTTCTCTGGAATCAGCTACACGCCATCCTTTACAAAGTCTTGCAGACTGCATCACCATTACAGAAAACTGGAAAAAAGACCATAAACCAAAAGTAGTATTAACATGGGCGCCGCACATCAAGCCTATCGCTCATGCTGTTGGAAATTCTTTCGCAGAATGGATGCAGGAAATGGATGTGGAATTGGTGATTGCTAATCCCGAAGGGTATGATTTAGATAAAAACTTTACCAAAGATGTGAAAGTAATCCATGATCAGGATGAAGCTTTGAAAGATGCAGACTTTATCTATGTGAAGAACTGGTCTTCTTTTGATGATTATGCTGCAATGCCCGAAGTGAAGGGAAACTGGATGCTGACGAATGAAAAATTAGCCCATACCAATAATGCGAAAGTAATGCACTGCCTTCCGGTTCGCCGTAATGTAGAATTGAGTGATGAGGTGATGGATGGAGACCATTCTATCATATATCAGCAGGCAAAAAACCGGATTTTCTCAGCACAAGCCGTATTCAGTGAAATTTTAGATGAATTAAAAGCTTAAAATAATCCTTGTCAAGGTTCAAAACCTTGACAAGGATAGAAAAGATCAAGTATCCCAAAATGTTTACAATGAAAGAAAAGTTATACATCATAAAAATTGGCGGAGCTTTAATAGATGATGAGGAATTATTAAACCAATTCTTAGAACAGTTTTCTGAAATTACTGAAAAGAAAATCCTTGTTCATGGCGGTGGCAAGTTGGCAACAACGCTGGCTGATAAACTGGGCATTGAACAGAAAATGATCAATGGCAGGAGGATTACGGATAAAGAAACTTTGGACATTGTAACGATGGTGTATGCGGGAGGAATTAATAAAAATATTGTGGAAAAGCTGCAGCAGAAAAAATGCAATGCCATAGGATTCTCGGGGGCAGACGGAAATTTAATTAAAGCTAAGAAAAGAGAACATCCTGAAATCGATTTTGGATTTGTGGGGGATATTACAAAAAAAAGTGTGAACAGGAAGCTGGTATCAAAATTAATCAAGCTTGATCTTGTTCCTGTGTTTTCTGCGATTACCCACGACAGAAAAGGAAATCTTTTCAATACCAATGCTGATACCATTGCCTCTGTGATGGCTCAGGCTTTGTCTGAGAAATATGAAGTTGAACTGTTGTATTGTTTTGATAAAGAAGGTGTTTTAGAAGATGTAAACGATCCGGAATCTGTGATCAAAACTGTCAATGAAGAAGAATTCACGGTATTAAAAGAAGAAGGAAAACTTCATAAAGGGATTTTACCCAAACTTGAAAATGCTCTTGGAGCGATAAAAAATAATGTAAATAAAGTGTTTCTGATCAAAGAAACAGAACTGAAAAACCATATAGAAAATCATCATGCAGGAACTGAAATCTGTTTATAATAAAGAAGAACTGTTGAATAACGCGGTCGGATTGCTTAAAAATTTGATTGAGATTCCTTCATTCAGTAAAGATGAATTCAATACGTCGGTAGAGATTGAAAATTTTTTCAAAAAACATCAGATTCCTACCAAACGTTTTAAAAACAATATCTGGGCGGTGAACAAACACTTTGATGTGTTTAAGCCTTCTGTTTTACTGAATACCCATCACGATACGGTAAAGCCTAATAAAGCTTATACACTTGATCCGTTTGTACCGATCGAAAAAGAAGGTAAACTGTTCGGATTGGGTAGCAATGATGCAGGAGCTTCTCTGGTTTCTATGGCACAGGTTTTTTTACATTTTTATGATAAAGAAGATTTAAAATATAATTTAGTTATTGCTTTGACGGCAGAGGAGGAGATTTCAGGATTTGATGGAATCGAAGCCTTATTTCCGCAGCTACCCAACGTAGAACTCGCCATTGTAGGAGAACCCACGCAGATGAACCTGGCGATTGCAGAAAAAGGACTTCTTGTGATTGATGGAGAAATGAAAGGTACTCCTTCTCACGCCGCTCATCCTAATGATGATAACTCAATTGTAAAATGTATGCAGGATCTGCAGAATATTCTTTCCTTTAAATTTCCGAAGGTTTCAGAATATCTGGGCGAAGTTAAAGTGACTTTATCAGGAATCCATGCAGGAGTACAGCATAATGTGGTTCCGGAATCGTGCAATTTTACATTGGATGTGAGGGTAACGGATGAATATTCCAATCAGGAAGCATTTGAAATCATCCAGTCTCAGATGAAATCTACATTAACGGCAAGATCGTTCAGGCTGAATTCCTCCAAGATCGAAATGGATCATCCGTTTGTAAAAGCAGGAATTGAAATCGGAAGGACAACCTACGGTTCTCCTACTTCCTCAGATCAGGCGATTATTCCATGTACATCAGTGAAAATAGGTCCTGGAGACAGCAGGCGCTCTCACACAGCAGATGAATTTATCTATATCCATGAAATAGAAGAAGGAATAGAAATCTACATCAGCATTTTAGAAAAAGTGTTATAAAAATGGAAGATGGGTGTAGGAAGAGGGAAGTTATTGCAGTATGTTATTAGCTTCCTGCCTCCAGCCTCAGGCTTTCAGCTCAATATATGTTTTGACTCCGTCCGGCAAGCTCTGGAAGTTCAGTTTTTAATAAGATTTATGCAAAAAGAAAATTAAAAATGAAAGCTTTACATAAGGAAATGTTTTTTTATAGTTATTAGTAATAAGGATTGCCTTGCCGGGCATGTCAAAACCAACAAATATTTAAATCAAATATTATCATGAAAAAAATATGGCAGAAGGATGACCTTGCCACCAATATATTAGTCAATCAATTTACAGTCGGTAAAGATCTTGACTTCGACGAGCGTTTAGCCAAATA
Organism: Chryseobacterium sp. CS3K3.1; assembly: GCF_059515165.1. NCBI lineage: Bacteria > Pseudomonadati > Bacteroidota > Flavobacteriia > Flavobacteriales > Weeksellaceae > Chryseobacterium > Chryseobacterium sp. CS3K3.1. The sequence goes on from NZ_JCAKRV010000014.1 coordinate 19,966, forward strand.
TGACGTTAAAGGTTCTATGGCACATTGTAAAATGCTGGCAGAAACCGGTATTATTACAAAAGAAGAATCAGAGCAGATGTTATCTGTTTTAAATAGTATTTTAAATCAAATTGAGGATGGCACTTTTGAAATTGATAAAGAAGCTGAGGATATCCATTCTCAGGTAGAAGCGATCCTGATTGAAGAATTAGGAGATACGGGAAAGAAAATCCATACGGCACGATCAAGAAATGATCAGGTTTTACTGGATATCAAACTGTATTTATTGGATGAAATCCGTGAAATTACAGCCCTTACAGACGAGTTTTTTCAGATTTTAATTCAGCTGGCAGATCAGCATAAAAATGTTCTGCTTCCGGGATACACCCATTTTCAGATTGCGATGCCTTCATCATTTGGATTGTGGTTCGGAGCTTATGCAGAAGCGCTTTTGGATGATGTGGAAATGCTGTTTTCAGTGAAGAATATCATTAATAAAAATCCACTGGGATCAGCTGCTGGTTATGGTTCGTCTTTTCCGATCAATCGTGAAAGTACCACCTATAACTTAGGCTTCCAGTCCATGAATTACAATTCTGTTTACGCTCAGATGACCCGTGGAAAGTCAGAAAAAATGCTGGCCATGGCGATGGCTACTTTAGCGGGAACGCTTGGCAAGTTCGCTTATGATGTATGTCTTTACCTGAGCCAGAACTTTGATTTTATCAGCTTTCCAAAAGAATTTACTACGGGAAGCAGTATCATGCCGCACAAAAAAAATCCGGATATCTTTGAGCTGGTTCGTGCACGATGCAACAGAATTCAGTCACTTCCAAACGAACTGATCCTTCTAACAAGCAATCTGCCTTCAGGATATCACAGAGATGTACAGCTGACAAAAGAAATTCTTTTCCCTGCGATAGATTCTTTAAAGGAATGTCTGGAAATCTTAAGCTATACTTTACCGAATATTAAGGTGAAAGACGGGATTCTGGAGGACGAAAAATACAAATACCTTTTCAGTGTGGAAAAGATCAATGAAGAGGTGAAAAGCGGAAGTTCTTTCCGTGATGCTTATGTAAAAGTAGGGCAGGAGATTGAAAACAATACGTTTGAATTTGAACCCGGCAACCTTGAACATACCCATCAGGGAAGTATAGGAAATCTTTGTCTGGATAAAATAGAATATCAGTTCAATAAACTGAAAAATAAATTATTGGGTTAGAATCTAAGCCATTAGGATCATCAAAACTTAAGCAAAAATCAGTAGAATTTCTAAAATTATTTTAGCCTGCTGTCTTTTCGTTGTGGAAGCCTTAATCTTAAATCTTATCTGCTTAAGTGATCTTAATGGTTGGATTTTACTCTGCTCTTTGAATTTGATGATTGATAAATTGAACCATTAAGGTAGTTGCAGATTTCAAGGTTAATTAAGGAAATCTGCTGCATAAAATTTTATCGGAGATAAAATCTTTGCTCCTTATTACATAAAGTTTATAAATTTCTTTTGCGTCTTTGCGTTTTCTAACAAAATAAGAGATTATAAAATCGAAAAATGTTGGTATACGCAACGGCGCAAGGAATTGTATGATAAATATTACTTTTAAGACGCAAGAAAATCCAAAGATTTTCAGCAAGTGAAATAGAAATAAATAGTGAGTTTAAAATAGAAGGATTACTCCAGATCAATTTTGAATTTGGTAGATTTTTTTACCTCATGAAGGACAATGGAACTGTGGTACTGCCCGATATTGGGAATGTTTGAAATAACATTAACCGCAAATTCGTTATAAGAATTGATGTCCTTGGCAATAATCTTCAACATATAGTCGTACTCTCCGGAAAGGCTGATGATTTCCTGTACTTCATCATATTTTCCGATATGGTTCTCAAAAGTTTCCAAAACTTTCTTGGATTGTTCCTTGAGACGGACATTACAATAGACTACAATATTTAAACCCAGTTTTTCACGGTTTAAAAGTCCCACATACTTCTGAATGATCCCCTGCTTCTCCAGTTGTTTGATTCGCTCATACGTAGGAGTAAAGGTAAGACCTATCTTTTCGGAAATTTCTTTAACCGATAGCGTAGAGTCTTCCTGAATAATGCTGAGAATCATTTTGTCTTTTAAATCCATAGAATAAATTTGAGTGTTAACAAAAATATTAATTTTAAATGAGAATAAGGAAAGACTGAAGTTTTTAATTTATTTTAAACATAATTTTTGCCAGTTCATAAAATTGTTGTATCTTTGCACCTAATGAATAAAAAAGCATTTATATCATTAGATTTACCGGGCGAAAGCGCCCTTTACGATATTTATTGTTATTAGCGAAGATTGTTGTCTTCGCTTTTTTTATGCCCAAAAATTAGAATTATGTTTACGATTACAGAACTAAGCACCGAGAGAATCAACAGTATACTGACAGAAGCACTGGCTTTTGCAAACGGTAAAACTGCTAAAATTGAAGGAGAAGTTTTTTGCTCAAATCTTTTCTTCGAAGACAGTACAAGAACGAAAACAAGTTTTGATCTTGCAGAAAGAAAACTGGGACTTCAGGTAGTTCCTTTTGATGCATCACACAGTTCGGTAAACAAAGGTGAGAGTCTTTATGACACCGTAAAGACTATTGAAAGTATAGGAGTAAACCTTGTAGTGATCCGCGATAAGAAAGACAGATACTTCGAAGAACTGAAAAATATTAACATTCCGGTGATCAACGGAGGAGACGGAACAGGAAACCACCCTTCACAATGTATGCTGGATTTGCTGACTATTTATCAGGAATTCGGAAAGTTTGAAGGATTGAAAGTAGGAATTGTAGGAGATGTAAAACACAGCCGCGTAGCAAACTCAAACGCAGAGGCATTACGAAGACTGGGTGCAAAAGTTTACTTCTCAGGACCGGAACAGTGGTTTGACGAAGGAGCCCTGATCAACGGAACTTATATGTCGGTAGATGAACTGATCGGCGAAGTGGATGTGTTAATGCTATTAAGAATCCAGCACGAAAGACACGATTCCGCAATGAGTTTCACCGCTTCAGAATACCATAAAAGATATGGTCTGACGAAAGAAAGAGAAAAGGCCATGAAAAAAGAAGCAATCATCATGCATCCTGCTCCCATCAACAGAGGAGTGGAAATAGATTCGGATCTTGTAGAATGCGAAAGATCAAGAGTCTTCAAACAAATGCAAAACGGAGTATTCGCAAGAATGGCCATCTTAAAAGGAGCATTGGAAAGCAAAGGGTATACTTTTAAATAAGAGCCAGGGTGAAAAGTAAAAAGGTAAAGAGCCCTGTAAGGGCGACCTGTTAATGACATATAATAAAATAATAAGAGATAAAAGTTTAAAATGAAGAAAAAATTAATACTGGAGTCCGGTGAAGTGTTTCATGGAGAAGGTTTCGGAGCAGAATTGGAAACTGCAGGGGAAGTAGTTTTCAATACCGGAATGACAGGGTATCAGGAATTGATTTCTGACCCATCGTATTGCGGTCAGATAGTTTGTATGACCTATCCGCTTATCGGGAATTATGGTATTAACCGTGATGATTATGAAAGTATCGAGCCGGCAATCAAAGGACTTATCGTAAAAGAACTTTGCGATCTTCCTTCCAACTTCCGTACTCAGATCACTTTAGATGAATTATTTAAAAAGAAAAACCTTTCAGGAATTTCAGGAATCGACACCAGAAGACTGACAAGAGTTCTTCGTAACCATGGAGTGGTAAAAGGAAAAATTGTAAATGCTGATGCTGATGAAACGGCAGTAGCTTCTGAATTGAAATCAACAACTTTCCCTACCAATCAGGTTGAGGAGGTTTCTACAAAAACACCTTATGCTAATCCAAACAGAGGTTTCAAAGTAGTATTGGTAGACTTCGGTGCCAAGCTGGGAATTATCAGAGAATTGTCTCAGAGAAACTGTGACATTATCGTGGTTTCTCAGGATACCACAGCAGAAGAAATCCTGTTGATGAATCCTGACGGAATTATGTTGTCAAACGGTCCTGGTGATCCTGAAGATGTACCCCATGCTTTAGACATGATCAGAGGATTATTAGGAAAAGTCCCAATCTTCGGAATCTGTTTAGGACACCAGTTAATTGGTCTTGCTTGTGGAGCCAAAACTTTCAAACTGAAATTCGGACACAGAGGAGGAAACCACCCGGTATTGGATCTGGAGAAAAATACAGTAGCCATTACTTCTCAAAACCACGGATATGCGGTAGATCAGGAAAGTTTAAAAGGAACAGACCTTATCGAAACGCACATCGCCCTGAATGACAGAACAAACGAAGGATTAAAACACAAAATCCACCCTTGCTTCTCCGTTCAGTATCACCCTGAAGCAAGCCCGGGTCCTGAAGATGCAAACTACCTGTTTGATGAGTTCATTCAAATGATGGAGGACTTTAAGAAATAAGAGAGACTTCAGATATTAGACATCAGATAGCAGACTTTATCATGCATAATTTTGAAAAATTGGTCTTTTGGCAGAAATCTATTGAACTTGCAAAACAGGTTTATATCATTTGTGCGGAGTTACCTAAAGATGAAAAGTTTGGTTTGATTTCTCAAATTAAAAGATCTGTAATCTCTATTCCTTCAAATATAGCTGAAGGTGCAGGAAGAAATAATGATAGAGAATTTTATCATTTTCTCGGTATAGCAAATGCATCCTCCTTTGAGTTACAGACCCAGTTAATTTTAACTAGAGAATTAAATTTACTTGAAGCAGAAAAAGTTAATGGTTTAATATCAAATCTAAATGAAATTCAAAGAATGATTTATACATTCAAATCTAATTTAAAAAAGTAAATCAACCTGTTGGAAGTCTGAAATCTGACATCTAACATCTGGTATCTAAAAAAAGAAAAATGGCAAAACGTACAGATATAAAAACAATTTTAGTAATCGGTTCAGGACCTATCATCATCGGTCAGGCAGCTGAATTTGATTACGCAGGAACGCAGGCTTGTCTGTCTCTTAAAGAAGAAGGCTACAAGGTAATTTTGATCAACTCGAACCCTGCAACGATCATGACGGATGTGGAAATCGCTGATAAAGTATATATCGAGCCGATTTCATTACAGTTTGTAAGCCACATCATCAGAAAAGAACGTCCGGATGCTTTATTACCAACTCTTGGAGGGCAGACAGGTCTGAATATGGCGGTAGAACTGGAGAAATCAGGAATTCTTGAAGAGTGCAAAGTGGAAGTATTGGGAACAAAACTTTCTGCCATCAACAGAGCAGAAGACAGAGACCTTTTCCGTGAGCTGATGAGAGAACTGAACGAGCCGGTACCGGAATCTGATATCGTCAATACGGTAGAAGGAGCGCTTGCTTTCGCAGATGAAATCGGATATCCTGTAATTGTTCGTCCTGCCTTTACAATGGGAGGAACCGGAGGTGGTATCGCTTCCACAGAAGCTGAATTGAAAGAAATCGCTGAATTGGGATTAAAGCACAGCCCGGTTACACAGTGTCTTATTGAAAAATCAATCGCAGGTTTCAAAGAAATTGAATACGAAGTAATGCGTGATGCAAACGACAACGCCATTGTGGTTTGTAACATGGAAAATATAGACCCGGTAGGTGTTCATACAGGAGATTCAATCGTAGTAGCACCTTCTCAGACGCTTTCAGACAGAGAATATCAGTTACTGAGAAATGCTTCACTGAAAATCATCAGAGCATTAGGAATTGAAGGTGGATGTAACGTACAGTTAGCTTTAGATCCGCATTCATTCGATTACTATATCATCGAAGTAAACCCTAGAGTTTCCCGTTCATCAGCGTTAGCAAGTAAAGCAACAGGTTACCCGATTGCAAAGATTGCTGCGAAGATCGCAGTTGGATTAACTCTGGATGAAATCATGAACCCGGTAACAGGAAAAACATACGCATGTTTTGAGCCGGCTCTTGACTATGTGGTAACGAAATTCCCAAGATTCCCATTCGATAAATTCGAAACGGCAGACAGAAGACTTTCTACTCAGATGAAAGCTACCGGAGAAGTAATGGCGATCGGAAGAAACCTGGAAGAATCTTTACAAAAAGCGATCCGTTCATTAGAAACAGGAATCAAACATTTAGGATTAAAAACAAAGCAGGCTCAGGCACTTACTGCTGAAGAAATCGAAAGAAGAATCAGAGTATGTGATGACGAAAGATTATTCATCATCGGGGATGCTTTAAGAAGAGGTTACGACTGGGAGCAGATTGTAGAATGGAGTAAAATCGACAAGTTCTTTATCTGGAAACTGAAAAAACTGGTTGACTTCGAAAAAGTAATCGCTGACAACAAATTTGATAAAGAAACCCTGATTGAAGCTAAGAGATTAGGTTTCGCAGACATCAATATCGCTGTTCTTTGGGATGTAAAAGAGCGTGAGGTTTTCAACTTCAGAAAAGAAAACGGAATCATGCCGGTTTACAAAATGGTAGACACTTGTGCCGCTGAGTTTGAAAGTGAAACACCTTACTTCTATGGAACCTACGAAGAAGAAAACGAAAGTGTTGTTTCAGATAAAGAAAAAATCATTGTACTAGGTTCAGGACCTATCAGAATCGGACAAGGTGTTGAGTTTGATTACGCAACCGTTCACTCAGTATGGGCAATCAAAGAAATGGGGTACGAAGCGATTATCATCAACAACAACCCTGAGACAGTTTCTACAGACTTCTCAATTTCAGATAAACTTTACTTCGAGCCGCTTACAGAAGAAGATGTGATGAACATCATCGAGCTTGAAAAGCCTAAAGGAGTAGTGGTACAGTTCGGAGGGCAGACAGCGATCAACCTTGCAGATAAACTAGCCGCTCACGGAGTACAGATCTTAGGAACTTCATTAGAAGATCTTGACAGAGCTGAAAACAGAGATAAATTCGAAAAAGCACTTCAGGAGCTTGGAATTCCTCAGCCAAAAGGAAGAACTTCAACTTCCAAAGAAGAAGCGATAAAAATTGCCAACGAAATCGGATATCCGGTATTGGTTCGTCCAAGCTATGTTCTTGGAGGTAGAGCAATGGAAATTGTATACGCTGAAACAGAATTGGCTCACTACATGGAGCACGCAGTAGATGCGAGTCCTGAACACCCTGTTTTGGTAGACAAGTACATGGTAGGAAAAGAAATCGAAGTAGATGCCATCTGCGACGGTGAAACGGTAGTGATCCCGGGAATTATGGAGCACATCGAAAGAGCAGGGGTTCACTCCGGAGACTCTATCGCAGTGTATCCGCCGCAAAATATCTCTCAGAGCGAGATAGATACTTTGGTAGACTACACTCAGAGACTGGCAAAAGGATTAAACGTTATCGGATTAATGAATATCCAGTATGTTCTTTTCGAAGGAAATGTTTATGTAATTGAAGTAAATCCACGTTCTTCAAGAACAGTTCCTTTCTTATCTAAAATCACAGAGGTTCCTATGGCGAACCTTGCAACAAAGGCAATCTTAGGACAAAAACTGAAAGATTTAGGTTACGAAAACGGATTGGTTCCAAACAAAGAAGGCGTATTTGTAAAAGTACCCGTATTCTCTTTCTCTAAATTAACGAAAGTTGATATCTCTTTAGGCCCTGAAATGAAGTCTACAGGAGAAGTTATGGGGAAAGATACAACCCTTGAAAAAGCATTGTACAAAGGATTGGTTGCAGCAGGAAGAAAAGTTCCTATGCACGGATCTATCCTGTTCACAGTGGCAGATAAGCACAAAGATGAAGCAGCAGCTCTTGCCGCAAGATTCCATGAAGTAGGATTCAGAATCTGGGCTACAGAAGGTACTGCGAAGTTCTTCGAAGAAAAAGGAATCCCTTGCAAAATCGGATACAAAATAGGAGAGGAAGATGTAAACCTTATCGACCTGATCCAGAAAGGAAAAGTTCAGTATGTTGTGAATACCACTACAAAAGGTAAGCAGGCAGAAAGAGACGGATTCCAGATCAGAAGAATGAGTGTGGAAAACGGTGTTCCTTGTTTAACTTCAATGGATACGGTAGAAGCCATCTTAAAAGTAATCGAAAGCATGAGCTTCAAAATGGAGACGATGTAATTTCGAGCTATAATAAATATTAAAATCCCACAAGTTTTCTTGTGGGATTTTTTTATCAATTAATCCAGGAAAAATAAAGGATTCTGTTTACTTTTGCAAAAGCCATTTAAACTTCAGTACAATGAATATAAAATCAATTACGATAGGATTTCTATGTTGTATTTTCGTAGCAGTGCTTTCAGGATGTTCCTGGATAACTGATTTCTATATTCAAAACCTGACTGACTCCAAAAAAATAATTAAGATCAATTACAGTTATCCCATCTCAAAAGCAATTGATAATGAAGCCGACAGCTTTGCATTTAATTATGAAAGTGGAATATTGTCACCTCGGTCTTTCTATAAAATCAAAAATCCAAAGTCTCTTGAAAAAATAGAAGTGAAAGACTCTTCCATTGTCCTTGAACTTTATCCAAATTCAACAACAAAAATTTACACAAGCCATAATGGAAGCTGGAGATATAGGATTAAAAGTGTTGAGATTAATGGAACCATTTTTTATCCTTCAGAATTAATAAATAAAAGCAGATATATCAGTAAGAGTTATGTTTATAAAATTAATTAAAAGTTTACTATGAATTTTTATTTGAAAATAAAACAGACTTTTCTAAAAAGCGTAGTAGCGTTTATACTTATTATTGGTTTTCAGGCCAAAGCTCAAAAATCCCAGTTTAATATTATTGGAAACTGGGAATCCATTGATTACTGGAAGAGTAAAGGCAAAGCAGGCTTTACAAAAGATGGATATGTATCTATTACAATTAACGGGGAAGAAATTGACGGCAAGAATTTTATCATCCACGGAGGTCCTAATAATGGACAAAAGGGTGAACTCAAATATAAAATTGATATGGAAAAGACACCAATTCATATTGATTTTATTGCACTAAAAGATAATCAGGAAAAAGGAAGACTGCTAGGAATTATTGTTCCTATTAACGATTCAAAATTCCTTATGCTGATCAACATGAATGGGAAACGGCCTGAAAGTATAGATCATAATGAAACAATGACACTTACAAAGATTGAATAAAATTGATCTGAAAACAATTCAAACCTCATAGATTTCAAAAATCTATGAGGTTTTTTTTAGTCCCTATTAAAAATGTTTGTAGATCAATATAAAATCTATATTTTCGGATGAGGTAACCCATAATATATTAATGATCTTAAAAATATGTCGAGATTAATTTTGCTTCTCTTTTTTCTAACCTCTTTAATTTCCTGCAATGGAGATCTTAAAGAGTTTAAACTATTGAGGTATTCAGATAAAAATAAAAAATATGAATTTGAAATTTGGGAAAGAAATTATGGTCAAAATGACTCTTTAGATTTTGTAAAGACCTATTTCAGAGTTATTAATTCTGAAAACCAGATAATAAATAAGAACAATACGGAATTTTTATTTTATAATAATCAGCATAAAATTGATGAATTAATCTCTGTTTATCATCGAGGTTGGAGAACTCATATTCTATCCTATAAGTATCTTTATACCACTAATGGTAAACTTAATTTTGTAATACAAAGAGACGATAACAAAACTGACACTATTGAGCATTATTTATATAATCATTTCAATCAATTAATCGAAAAGAGAAATGGTCTTTATAAAGTAAAGTATACTTATGAAAAAGATAAATTGATTGAAGTCACTGAATTTGAAAATGATGAAGTTTCCAAGCATTCAAAATTTATTTATGATGACAGAAGAAATAAATCAATTGAAAACTGGGTTTTTAGTGGTGATCAAAAAATGAGAACTTATTTTAAGTACAATTCTAAAAACAAATTAATAAGTAAAAGAGACAGTTCTATAACCGTTCATGGCAATCCTAATGAATATGTTGAATTCCTTACGCTATATCAATATAACCACAACGATTCTTTAGTAGAAGAAAAAAACTTTGGAAGAGTTCTCAGTGAAAAAGATTTTAAATATCGTGGAAAAACAACGTATGAGTATAAAAAACTGTGACGTTAAAGCATTGAAATATTTTCAACGATGTAACCAAGTTTAACAACCAATGAAGAATGGATAAAAAAGCAATACAAATTTTACTCAACACTATAAAAACTTCCCAGAACGAAAGTGTAAGGGATTGGTTTTATTGGGAAACCTATATGCAGTATATCTCCGAAGATGATTTTGAGTATGCAAAGAAACAGTCTGTAATGTATGATCAGGAAGACATAAGCCATGATGAAATTTGCAGGAGAATTAAAAGTGCTGTGGCTGGTATTGAAAAGCAGAAAGTTGTGGATGCTTTCGTATATAGTTTAAGTACCAGGCAATTAGAATATCGTTCATTTTTATCCAGCTATTGTATTGCAGAAAGTCTGGAAGAACATAGCTTTACGCCAAGCCCGGAACCTAATGAAGACATCTGTGCCATATGCGGGCTTCATACCTTTGAGTTTGAAGATCCTATCGAATTCAATACCATCAATTATTTCAAATACAAGGATGGATGTTGTTTTGATAATTTAATTCAGGTTTTATTTGATGTAGAACAGTTTCCAAAACTTCCGGTCGTTAAACCCATCGAAAATGACTACAGGATTCTTAATGAACTGAAAGAAATTATTGAAACATCAGAACCCGGCGACAGAATTTCTCAACTTAAAAAGAGAATCGCCAAAACAGTAAAATCAAATGATGAAGAACGATTAGGATTGTTGGAAATTTTAGGAGTTATCGGAATTTTACATGATGATACTCATTTTGGGTATGCAGATCAATATGTTACCTATCCGGAAAGAGAACACAGACCCATTAGGAATGATGATGTTGGTTATCCCGCAAGATGGTGGCAGGGAAAATTTGGAATTGATGATGAGAAATGGAAGTACTGGTTTGAAAGCAATTAAGTGATTTTTTATCATGCTATCGTACATTTAAAAGCAAATTTTCAATACAAAAAACAGGGTTAAAATGAATTCGGAAGTGTTTTTATCGGATTAGCTTAAAAGTAGATTATGTTTGCCGAATTATTTATAAATTAGAGCGTTAAAATTCAAGCTGTTAATATTATTTAAAAACTAATACAATTCCACCAAATCAAAATATAACCATGGCAGAATATTACGCAAAATCAAGCAATTCTTTAACTTTTGAAATCACAAAAGAGGAAAAATTAATTGGGAAACTTGCCTACACAAGTTGGTTTAAATTTAATGCTGTCATTGAAATTGCAGATGGTAAAATCTATCAGGTGGAGCCGAAAGGTTTTTGGGGAACTACGATTGAGCTTAAAGACCATGAAAGGGTACTTCTTAAATTCAGAATGAACTGGAACGGGGAAATTGTGGTGCAAACTTATTTTGACGGCGTGAAAAATGGTTATCTTTTTAAACACAGAGGCATTTTTAAAGAATCATTTGTCCTTACAGATCAGGACGGCATCGAGCTGATGATTATAAAACCCCACCTGAAATGGACGTCTATGAATTACGAATACCAGATCACCACCTCTGATGCCTATGAAACCTTTCCGGAAAAAGAAATCGTTTTAATTAATGCACTGCATTGCGCCAATTACTATATGTCGATGATGGCAGCTGCGGTGGTGTAAACTAAAGAAGTACTTTAGTATATACTTAGCCCTATTAAAGTGTCTTACATACCCATTTCTCCCTTGCAGAAACGTAGTGAGGATATTATTTATTTCTTATTAATAATAAAGCTATACCTTTAACAAACTTAAATAAATAAATAAATGATAATATCTGAAAATATATTGCTGCAGAATGGTGGAGAGGTTTTAGACTTTCACTCTAACGATCTTATCTTTAAACAGGATACACGTGCAAAGCATTACTTGCAAATAATAAAAGGGACTGTTAAAATGAATACCACCAATTGCGGTGGCAAAGAATTTTTGTACGGTTTACCTTTTGATGGCCATTGCATTGCTGAATCCTACATGTTTTGTGACAAAAAGTACCCGTTTAACGCTACTGCTACTTCAAAATGTGAAATAATAAGGTTGGAAAAAGATAAATTCCTTGATTTAATGAGCAAAACACCAGCTCTTTTGCTGAATGTTTTTGCCTATAGTGCAGAAAGGATTCATTACAAAAATCTGCTGCTTTCAACCTTAGATATGACCAGTTCCTTAGAACGGTTAACCCTTCTACTGAATTATATTAAAGAATTTTATATGCTTGATAATCTTAAGCCCTTTATTATTCCTTTTACAAGACAGCAGCTGGCTTCATTATCAGGTCTTTGCCTTGAGACCATTATCAGGACTGTAAAAAAAATGGAGTCTCTCAAATTACTGGTTATTGTTAATGGAAAAATTTCTTACTAGATATTGAGGATATCCACTCAATAGAAGGAGGATGATGCATATAAGGGTTTCTGATTTTTCAGAAATCCTTTATTTATGGGGTATTTCATTAAGTAAGTTTTATGATTTGTATCATGTTTTTATTTAGAATTAATAAAAATAAGGTAGTTTTGCAGAACTAACTTAATTATAAACATGAAAAAAACTATTATTTCTGCAGCTCTGTTAGCCGTAACGATGCTGAGTGCCCAGGAAACGGATACCATTAAAGTGGCTGAAATCCAGTCTGTATCACTCCAGGGAACTCACAATTACAGAACCAAAAAATCTGAATCTATCGCAAGACTTCCTCTTGAAAACCTTGAAAATCCCACTGTTTATAACCTTGTTCCCAAAGAAATCATCAGTGAAATGGGAGCAATGGACTTCAATACAGCCATGGCTTCTGCTCCGGGAGTTGTTGTCAGCAACAGTGTCAATGACAGTGGAAACGATATTTTCATGAGAAGTTTCAGTTCCAATGCCAGTTTCAGAAACGGATTGATTCAAAACCCAAGGGTACAATCCGAGATCGCTAATATCGAGAGAGTAGAAGTAATAAAAGGCCCATCCGGAACTTTATTCGGAGGAACATTAGCCAATTATGGCGGTGTGGTGAATATCGTTACGAAAAAACCACAGGAAAATTTCGGAGGAATTATCAATTATACCACTGGAAGCTGGGGAATGAACAGAATCACAGCCGATGTAAACACCCCTTTGAACAAAGAAAAAACAGCATTGGCAAGATTCAATGTGGCAGCCTATTCTCAGGATTCTTTCCAGGATGCAGGGTATAATAAAGGACTATTTTTCTCAGGAAGTGTTTTGTACAAAGTAAGCGACAAAACCACGGTGACACTTGATACCGAGTTCCATGCTCCGGATAAAACATTGAATGCCTATGTAAGAAATTCAGAAAAGCTGACCTTACACTCTATGAAAGACCTGGAAGTGGCTTACAAAAGAGCATTCACAAGTAATGACATCGGTTCCAAAAGAACCAATTTTGTAACAATGGCTGAGGTTACCCATAAATTCAATGATCAATGGACGTCAAGAACATCTTACCAAAGAGGAGAAGCCAATGAAAATGAGTCGATCTTTTTGGTGTTAAGATATCTGAATAATAATCAGGTAGAAAGAATGATCCGTCCTTTTGACAGCTTTAAAGTGACCACAGATAATATCCAGCAGAATTTCACAGGAGATTTTAAAATAGCAGGTCTTCGAAACCGTCTGGTAGTGGGAATAGATTACTTCCAGCAAAGAACAAAATATCAGTTTCCATATTATGAAGCCAATGGATACAGTAATGTTTTCATGCCTTATGACAAGGTAAATCTTGACAGCTCTTCTCCATGGGATCCTATCTCAAGAAACAAATTCATGAATAAGGAAAGAAAATCCACAGAATCTGATATCACAACATTCAGAACGATAAGCGGTTATATTTCCAATGTTTTGAATGTCACAGATAACTTACTGGTAATGGCCAGTTTGAGAGTAGACCACTATAAAAATGATGACACAGTAGTAAACGGTGTAGAGATTTCTACCAAAAACGGATATCCTGAAAATAAAGTGACCGGATACAGCCAGACCCAGTTTTCACCAAAATTCGGATTGGTGTATGAAATTGTAAAAGATCAGATCTCATTCTTTGCCAATTATGTGAACGGATTTAAAAACTATGCACCATCATTGAATGAAGTAGGTGTTTTGACAAAATGGGATCCTGAGCAGGGAAATCAGATTGAAACTGGTTTTAAAGTAGATCTTTTCCATAAAAAATTACTGACAACCGTAAGCTATTATAATATTAATGTTAAAAATAGACTGGTTGCAGATCCGGGCGGAATAGGAAGTATTCAGGATGGGAATATCAAAAGTCAGGGACTGGAAATAGGGATCATTGCCAACCCTTTTAGAGGATGGAATATCGTTGCCGGATATGGTTATAACGATAATAAGTATGATGACCGGAGCAAAGACAGCGGAAAAAGAATCGCCTGGACTCCAAAACATGTAGCCAATCTATGGACAAGCTATAAAATCATGGACGGAGCTTATGAAGGACTTGGTTTCGGGGCCGGATTTAATTTTGTAGACCAAACCTATATCAATATTGTTAACCATTTTCTAGCTCCTTCTTACACTACTGTAGGTGCAACCATTTTCTACGACAAGAAAAAATACAGAATCGGTCTGAAAATGAATAATGCTCTGAATGAAAACTACTGGAACTTCTACGGACAGCCACAGAAGCCTAGAGAAATCCTTGCCAATTTTGCATTCAAATTTTAATACCTGAAAACAAAAAATATCAACGAAAATATAAGGATGAAAACCGCAAAGGTGCAACACTTAGATTTATAATACTCCCTATTTCTGAAGCCTTCAAATATGCTAAAGTAAACGGCAGCAGGAATAACTCTTTTCACTTTACATACACGCCATTATAAACTCTATTGCGCCTTTGCATTTTCTGCTCTTATATTTTGAATAGATAAAAAACAGATATGGAGAATAAAAAAACTAATCCTAAAAAAAAGCAGGGTAAATCCCTCACCAAAAGGATCACCGGCTGGCTGCATCTGTGGCTGGGGCTGGTTTCGGGAATCATTGTTCTTACAGTGACTCTTTCAGGAACGGTATTTGTCTTTTGTGACGAAATCATTGATCTGTGCGGCGGAAGCGCAAAATATGTCCAGGCTCCGGCTCATACTAAAAAAATGACCCCTGAAGAATTGCTTGTTCAGTTTCACCAGCAGGTTCCGGACAGAAAAGCGTTCTATTTTGATACATACAAAGATGCTGACAGAACCTTCAGAGTAGCTTCAGCAACGAAACCGCCTAAAAACAAAAATGCGGACAAAGCAGAAAAATCAAAGAAAAAAGAGCGTGGACCAAGAGGTGTATTTGCCTATCATTATCTCAACCCTTACACCGGAAAAGTAATCGGTTCTACAAAAAGCTATGAGTTTTTCTATATTGTGGCCCATATTCATGCGCAATTACTGGCTGGGAAGTTCGGGAAAACGGTAGTTGGCGTTGCTTCCATCATATTTTTTATCCAGCTCATCGGCGGACTGATTCTCTGGTGGCCTAAAAAATGGAACAAAACCACAAGAACAACCGCTTTTAAAATCAAATCCGGAACAAAATGGCGCAGGAAAAACTATGATTTTCATAATGTTTTTGGATTTTATTCATTGCTTCCTGCAGTGTTTATTACTATTACCGGACTGATCATGGCATACAAGATCTTAACCGATCTTACCCAGCAGGCCTTCGGAGGGGCTGTGGATGCCCATACCATTGCAGAAAAATATGAACCCAAGTTTGAGCCGGAGAAAAAAGCTCTGACCTATACTGATTTTGTTGATAGAAAATTCAAAGAATTTCCTGATGCAAAACAGTTCAGAATGAGTATTCCGAGAAATGATTCCGCAACGGTCTATCATGTGGTGGCCGCTCAGTTTATTGGTCTGAAAAGCCTTATCAACGGGAAAAGAATGGAAACCAACAAATACACCGGAAAGGAAATTGATTATCCTGAAGAAGTACAGAGGCATGAAGCGATTGAGCATATGAATTTTGACCTTCATGTAGGGTATTGGGGCGGAATGTTTGGTAAAATATTCACCTTCATTATCGGAATCATCTGTACAAGTCTGCCGGTTACCGGATTCCTGATCTGGTGGGGCAGAAGAAACAAATCGCCCAAAAAAAATAAAGAAATTAAGAACATTCATCAACACAGAAAAGATTCACACCATGAACAATTGGTTTAAAATTATTGCCCTCTCATTACTTTTAGTATTTACCTCCGGAAAAGCTCAGGACAAACTGATGATAGGAGAGAAACAAAACCTATTTTCAAAAGTTTTAAACGAAAACAGAGAAATCTGGATACATCTTCCTAAAACCTATAACGACAATACTATCAATCCTGCAAAATACCCGGTGATCTATCTTCTGGATGGAGAAATCAATTTTGAATATTACACAGGATTAACGGATTTCATTGCCAGAACTCCTTATGCAGATATTCCGGAATGTATTGTTGTCGGGATTAAAAACACAGAAAGAACAAGAGATCTTACCCCGACAAAGTCTCAAAAGAAAAGTCCTGTAAACCCTAATATCACTCTTTTTGCAGATAGTGGCGGAAGTGAAGACTTTCTGAAATTCATGCAGGAAGAATTGAAGCCGTTCGTTAATAAAAACTACAGAACACAGGATTATTCCGTGTTGGTAGGGCACTCTTTCGGAGGATTGTTTGCCATTAATACCTTCCTTTTACATCCGGATTATTTCAATGCTTATGTTGCGAATGATCCCAGTTTATGGTGGGACAATAAAGTAACCATCAAAAGAACGAAAGAGTATCTGGAAAAAAATAAAAACTTTCCTGCAAAAAAATCTTTGTATGTTTCTCAGGCAGACAATGAAGAACAGCAGAAAAACTGGAACTCCGATATGACTCAGGCTATTGAAGAATTTAAAGGCATGATAGAAAAAAACGGATCTTTGAACTATAAACATCGCTTTTTTGAAGGGGAAACCCACGGAACTGTTTCCTATCCCGGAAATTATGAAGCCTTGAAATTTATATTTAAAGGTTTCAGAACGGATATAAAACAGTTAGCTAAAAATCCCAAACTGCTTGAAGAAGAGTATCAAAAGTTTTCCGAAAAACTGGGAGTAGAATTTATCCCTTCAGAAACTTATCTGAATGTAGTCATCAAATTCATGAAGAGTAATGGTTTTAAAGAGTCCGAAACTTATTTTATGAATCTGAAAGACAAGTATTATCCTGAGAAATAATGCACTGAAAAAAAACCAAATCCGTTTACCAACAGATTTGGTTTTTTTATATCTTGATTCTAAAGTAAGCTTTGGCTAAAGCAGATTTATTCTAAAAAACGATCCGCACAGTTTATCATTCCGATTTCTTTTATTTAGATGATAAGAGTATAGATTCCTACGGAATGGACAACTGAGTGTATAATGGATTATTCCGGTAGAAATCTGAATAATTTTTCAGTGAATTAATGCCTGTTATCACAATTAATCGGGAAATCCTTCTCCTTTTGATCTAAAAAGCTGATGGAAGGACAACCAAAAGACTGTGCCATGAATCCAAAAATAACAGGAGGCTTTCCTTTGAACAGGTGGCCGGTATATTGGAAAACATTGGCTTCATCAGCATCTATTCCATACAGAGGAAGAAACTCTCCGCCATCACTTCCAGCAAGACTGAATGTTTTCTCCGCCATTTTTTCTTCGCGTTCATTGATGGCTACAAGTCTGCGTTCTGTGATATTCCCTTCTTCAAGATAATCCTGCAGGTAATAGGTCAGATTTTCATACTGTGCCTGGTAGGTTTTTCCCGGGGTAAGCTTTGATGGACTGAAATATTTTTTTGCAATAGCGGCATCAGCTTTTTGCCATTTCACAGCTTTCATTTTATGATCTACGAAAGGATTTTTATTCCCAAAATACGCGATGGCATTAATGTAACGGTCGTAGTCTGTTGTCTTTTGATGAGTGGCTACCTGAAACCCCATCATGTAAGAGTCCGGATCTAAATCTTCATCATCTGAATAAGGACTTAAATAAGCCACGGCCTTTAATTGGCTGACAGGCATTTTTTGAAGATGATTAGATCCATACTCATAGATGTACAAAGAATCATTTTCTTTGAGATGAATTCCATCAAGCAGTTTTTTTCTGCTCGGAGCATCCAGTTCAAAATGCTGGCGTTCCTCATAAGTCATCTGCTTCCGGTTTTTCATAATAGCTTCCGGTACAGGCTGTACTCCTTTATAGATATCCGAAACAGAAATGAAAATATCAATATCGGAATCTTTTTCTGCGGATGAAATGACAGACAGACTGAAAATATTAAAATCTGTATAATCTATTTTCTCTTCAGTTTTTACTGTTTTTACAGAATCATTTGTTGTTTTTATTTCTGTAGCCACTGTTTTTTTCTCTTCTTTCTTACAGCTGACGATAGCCAATGGCAAAAGTAAAAGAGCAGCGGCAGTTTTGGGTTTCATGATTTTTTTTAGCATTAAAGTGTTTATCATAGTCTAATTCATTTTGTAATAAGGTTCCGAAAAGTATTTGCTGGGTTTGATATAAGCCATTTTCCTTTCTGCATCAAAGATCCAGATAAACCTGCGGAGCATATCAGCACCGAGATAACTTACATTTTGTGTTTTCAGTTCCCCGGAGAAAAATCCTACGGAAACATCTTTAAATACACTGTTTCCCAACTTGAAATACGGCAAAACCGCTTGTTTGGTAGTTAAAGTTTTACCTTCAGAGTTCCTGAGGGTTTTCTCTCCTGTTATCTTCAGTTTTTTTTCAAGATGTTGTTTTTCAGCGAATTCGTTGCTGTAGAGTATTGCTCCCGAAAATCCGGATTGCAAAACAAAATAGGTTTCCTGCTGCGGTCCGTCATCCATAATATTATCTGCTGCAAGATAAAAGCCCTCATGATCCTGAATAATGTTAATGGGTTGATAATCTTTCAGATCCGGCATTTTGTCGTAGATCACAAACTGGTTGTTATCATAATCAATTTTAAAGGCTTTCCCTTCAAAAATTCCGGTTCCGATTTTTCCGTCCGCTTCATGACCTGTCAGCTGATTGTCAAAAAAACGCACATTTTCCTGGACGATCTTTCCGATCTCAACAGTATTATTATCGCTGATTTCTTCTTTATTAAAAATAAGATGACCTGCTTTGCGCTTGCTGTCGGGAGAAATTGAATAATCCTTCATGGCGATCTGAAACATCAGATCCAGAGAATCCTTTTTGTTGACAAGGGTCTTTACAATGATATTATTGTGTTTTGTGATCCGGAAGGGGATGGTCTGCTGTGCTTTCATACCATACAATCCGGCAGAAAGCAGTATGAAAAGTACTGTTCTTTTGAGCATTATCAGTGATTAGTGTTTTAAAACTTTAAAATTACCTATTATCTTTGGAAAAGCAAATAATAAAATGAAATGGTTGAAAAATTGCTTCAGAGCGGAATCCATTGGGAAAAGAAAGCATTCAGACGGAATGAGTTTCTGAAGATTTCAGGCAGTACAGATACCTCTATTTATTTTATAGAAAAGGGAAGTGTCCGGATCTTTATGATGGATGAAGATGAAGAAAGGATCATTCGTTTCGGATACACAGGAAATATTATTGTCAGCCTGGATTCCTTTTTGTCGGGAAAGCCTTCGGAACTTTACATTCAGGCGATTAAGAAAACAACGGTGAAAGTAGCTTCCAAAAAGGATTTCTATGCATTTATACAATCAAATGAAGAACACATGAAATTCTGGATGAGTGTTCTGGAAGATCTTGTACTACAACAGCTTGAAAGAGAAAAAGATCTGCTGATCAATGCTCCCGGAGAACGTTTTGAAAGAGTTTTAAAACGAAGCCCAAAGCTATTTCAGGAAGTTCCCAATAAATATATCGCCAATTATCTGAGAATGTCACCGGAAACCTTGTCCAGACTGAAAAAATCTTGAGTTCAGTCAAGATTTAAGAACAACCAGATCAGCATATTTGCATAAAAAACGTAATGAAAATTTCAACCTCAGAATTACTGAATGAATTAAAAAACAGGACAAAGCAGCATTTAGAGTTTGCTGAAATGTTGTCTTCAAAGACGGAACATGATCTGAATTTCAGAACTTCCGCAGACAGCTGGAGTACCTTGGAATGTCTGGAACATCTCAACCGCTATGGAAACTTTTATATTCCTGAAATCAACCGCACTATTTCTTCAGCAAAGAAGTCTTCTCAACTCTATTTTAAACCCGGAATTCTTGGAAATTATTTTGCTAAAAGTATGCTTCCCAAAGAAAAATTGAATACAATGAAAACGCTTAAACCCATGAATCCTATCCACAGCAATCTGGATAAAAGGGTAGTGGAAACATTCATAAAACAGCAGCAGAAAATGCTTGAGTTACTGGAAGAAGCACAATATATTGATCTGGAAAAAACAAAAACAAGTATTAGTATTTCAAAGCTGATCAAACTGAAGCTGGGAGATACTTTTCGTTTTGTTATTTATCACAATCAAAGGCATGTTGAACAGATAAAAAGAATTTTAACGGATTAAAAACAAGTTATGACTTCCAAAAAGCTTACTTTTAAACTAATGGAAATGATACACAAAAAAAATATATCAACTCCTTTGGGTGAAATGATCGCCTGTGCCGTGGATCAGGGAATTTGTCTGCTTGAATTTACAGACCGGAAGAATATCGAAAAACAGCTGAAGGCACTGTCAAAAGTTTTAAAAGCGGATATTGTAGAAAGAGAACATTTTCATTTTGTACAGCTGGAGAAGGAACTGAAAGAATATTTTGAGGGAAGAAGAACCCGTTTTGAAGTTCCGTTGTTTACCACGGGAACAGAATTTCAGGAGAAGGTCTGGCAGTTGCTGCGTGAAATTCCGATGGGAGAGATAAGAACCTACAAGCAGCAGTCAGAAATACTGGGAAACCCTAAAGCGATACGTGCCGTAGGAACAGCCAACGGAATCAATAAAATTGCGATTTTGATTCCCTGTCATCGTGTGATAGGCTCAAACGGTGAATTGGTTGGATATGCCGGTGGAATCTGGAGAAAACAAAAACTGCTGGAGCTTGAAAAGGCCATCTTATTTTAAACCAAAATTTACATTCGGAGAATTATAAAAAATAGGTGTCCATTTTTCGGTTGTAGAACAGGCAGTAATCTTTCTACTTTTGAATAAAAAAATTATGATCAGTTTTAAACAGTTACATCATGGTGAAGAACCGTTACTTTTGGGTAATGTATGGAATGTAGAAAGCGCAAAGGCATATGAAAAGCTGGGGTATAAAGCATTGGCAACCTCAAGTTCGGCAGTCGCGCTGAGTTTGGGATATGAAGATGGAGAGCAGATGACCTTTGAAGAATATTTTTATATTATCAAGAGGATCAGAGCTTCCGTTTCAATTCCTCTGTCGGTAGATCTGGAATCCGGATATGGTCTTGAAAATGATATGGTAGTTTCGAATATCCTGAAACTTATAGAAATTGGAATATCAGGGATTAATATCGAAGATACCAATGTTATTGACGGAATACGAGAACTGGTAAACAGAGATGTTTTCTATGAAAAATTAAAAGATATTTTTATCAAATTAGGAGAAAACAGAGGTAAGGTATTTATTAATGTACGCACAGATCCTTTTTTACTGAATATTGAAAATGCGCTGGAGGAAACTTTAGAGAGAATTAAACTGTGTGAAGAACTTAAAGCCGATGGCGTTTTCATTCCGGGCATGACAGCTGAAAACGACATCAGAACCATTACAGAAGCTACTTTTCTTCCCGTGAATGTTATGGCTCTTGCTGATTTACCCGATTTTGATACGCTTAAAGCATTAGGTGTAAAAAGAGTTACTTCAGGTGCTTTTATGTACAGACATATTTACAGGGAGCTTGAAAAAGCAAGTCAGAAAATTACAAACGTAAGAAGTTTTTCACCTCTTTTTATTTCATGATGGAACTTACAGAAAAAATAATGTACGAGGCATCTTATATCAAAGATGTTTCATTTGAAGGGATATTCTGGATGGGCGTAAAAACCACAGGGATATTCTGCAGACCGACCTGCACCGCAAGGAAACCGAAATTTGAAAATGTAGAATTTTTTTCCAATACCAAAGATGCAATGCTCAAAGGATATCGCCCATGTAAAGTGTGCAGACCTTTGGAAAATCTCAACGCTACTCCTCCATATATCAAAGATTTATTGAAAGAAATTGCCGACGACCCCGCGTTAAAGCTTAAAGATTATGATCTTGTAAAAAGAGGATTGGAACCCGCAACAGTCCGAAGATGGTTTCTGAAACACCATGGGATTACGTTTCATGCTTTCCAGAGAATGTCAAAACTCAATACAGCATTTAAAAAACTTCAACAGGGAGAATCGGTTACAGAGGTAGCATTTGACACAGGATATGAAAGTCTGAGCGGTTTTAATGAGAGTTTTAAAAATATTTTTGGAGTATCACCTAAGAATAATTCCATGGAAAAGATCATTGATCTGAAGAGAATAGAAACCATGCTGGGAACAATGATAGCCTGTGCCGATGAACATGGAATCTGTCTTTTAGAGTTTTCCGACAGAAAAGCACTTCCGACAGAATTAAAAAGTGTTGCGGAATATTTTAAAGCAAATATTATACAAGGGGAAAATCCTCATTTTGTTACGCTGGAAGAAGAATTGAAAGAGTATTTTGAAGGAAAAAGAACCGCATTTACAGTTCCTATTTCCCCTGTAGGAACAGCTTTTCAGAAAGAAGTCTGGACTATTCTTCAGGAAATTCCTTATGGTGCAACAAGAAGCTATCAGGAACAGGCAGATAGTATGGGAAATCCTAAATCCGTAAGAGCTGTAGCCAATGCGAATGGTCTGAATAAGATATCTATTATCATCCCTTGTCATCGCGTAATTGGCAGCAACGGACAATTAACGGGCTATGGAGGTGGAATCTGGAGAAAACAAAAGCTGTTGGAATTGGAAAAAGCTATTTTATTTTAGAATATATATAAAATATCCTTATATTTCGGAATTTATAATAAACCTGCCCACTTTTTATGAAATCAAAAATTCCGGATATCTTGATTTTTTCCAGACTGATTATTGGATTTGTCATCGTTTATTTAAGCTTTATTAAAGTAGAAAATTATCAGACAATTGCTGTTGTTCTTTTATCCATAGGCTTACTGACTGATATCTTTGATGGGATTATAGCAAGATATCTCGATGTCTCCACTCAGAAACTCAGACGTCTGGATTCTTCGGTTGATCAGATATTTTTTATATCAGTGGGAGTGGCTACGTATATCCAGTGCCCTGTTTTCTTTGAAACCAATGTTTACAAAATAAGTATTCTTGCAGGGGCTGAAGCTCTTATTTACGTGGTAAGCTTTTTAAAATTCAGAAAAGAAGTTGCTACCCATTCTATTGGTGCCAAGATCTGGGCTTTATTGCTTTTTGGAACATTGGTACAGGTAATTTTAGAATGCCGGTCCGTCGTTCTGTTTAATCTTTGCTTCTGGGTAGGGCTGCTAACCAGGGCAGAAATTATTGCTATTCTTTTATTATTAAAAACATGGACAAATGATGTTCCTTCTGTTTTTCATTCAATACAACTTAGAAAAGGGAAAACTATTAAGAAAAGTAAAATTTTTAATAGTTGATTATTTACTTTTTAAAAGGATTTGGTTAAAAATACCCGCATAGAAAAATATCGGTAAAACAAATTTTAACGAAGTTTATGAAAGCTATTTCGCTCTGAATTTTGTAATTTTAAACAAAAATTTACACGTGAAAAAGTTACTAGCAGCAGTTTGCATTTCAGTTTCAGCATTCAGTTTTGCTCAGGATTATTCTGTGCCGGCAGCAAGTCCGCGCCAGAAGGTTGAGCAGCAGTTTTCAATGTCTAAAATTACCATTGATTATGGAAGACCGGGAGTGAAGGGACGTAAAATTTTCGGAGAACTGGTTCCTTATGGCCAGGTTTGGAGAGCAGGAGCTAACTCGTCTACGAAAATTACTTTCGGGCAGGCCGTTAACTTCGGAGGGAAAACAGTACCTGCAGGAACTTACGGTTTATTTATCGTTCCTACAGAAAAAGAGTGGAAAGTAATCCTGAATAAAGATTTCCAGCAATGGGGAGCGTATACGTATGATCCTAAGCAGGATGTAGTAGACGTTACGGTACCGGTGAATAAATTGACAGACAAACAGGAATGGTTTGAAATTACTTTAAATCCTACAGATGAAAACTCAGGAAACCTGGTGATCAAATGGGATATGGCTCAGGCGGAAGTTCCTTTGAAACCATCCAAATTAGACACTGTCATCAAGATTTCCGACAAGTTGAAAGAAATCAAGAAAATAGAATCAGACTCTACTAAAAAAGGCTAAGCAATGAATTTTTCTGTTCAACCTGTTTTAGAGAATGAAGAATTTCAATTAATCCCCTTACAGCAAGGGGATTTTGAATCTTTATATGAAGTAGCTTCCGATCCTAAAGTATGGGAACAGCATCCCAACAAAGATCGTTACAAGAGAGAAGTTTTCGAAAACTTTTTCAAAGGAGCTATGGAAAGTAAGGGTGCTTTCAAAATTATGGAGAAAGCAACCGGAGATGTACTGGGAAGCAGCCGTTATTATGATTTTAATGAAGAGAAGAACCATATTTTCATCGGCTACACTTTCTATGGAACAAAATCATGGGGAAAAGGAATTAATCCTCAGGTTAAAAAGTTGATGCTGGATTATATTTTCCGGTTTGTAGACAAAGTTCATTTTCATATCGGAAAAGAGAATTTCCGTTCGCAGACCGCTTTGGAAAGACTGGGAGGACAAAAAATAGCTGAAGAAGAAGTGGCTTATTTTGCAGAACCTACAAGAACCAATTTCGTATATGAAATTAAAAAAGAAGATTGGGTATGAAAAAATACAAAATCCAGCAGTCACCATTTATCGTTCCCACAACAGATGGAAAACTGATTGAAGAACATTGGGGAAATTCTACAGGGAATTCTACTATTTCTATTGCTCACATGGTAGCCCCTCCGGATTGGAGTGAGCCCCACCAGACTCCTGAATTTGATGAATTTACCTACATTATTTCAGGAAAAAAGCAATTTGAAATAGACGGAGAAATTGTTACATTGGAAAAAGGACAAAGTATCCTTATTGAAAAAGGAGCTAGAATCCGTTACAGCAATCCGTTTTCAGAACCTTGCGAATATCTTGCCATCTGCCTTCCTGCATTTTCTATGGAGCTGGTGCACAGGGAAGAAGAAGGTGTAGACTAAAAAAGCTGTTAAAAATAGAAAAAAGCAAATCTGCATACCAGTGGGTTTGCTTTTTTTATGCCCAATTTTCAAAAGACGATGCAACTTTATGGTATTGAGTCTTTTGAGACCAGATTTCAGGATGAAGGTACTGAAAACATTTGTCAATACTATATTTTTTAAAATATTTGCTCTGATTGATAGTACTGATTTTTGAATTATTTTGTAAGTTCGCGGACTTAAAAAAATGAACAACTAAGATCTATGAAAAACAAATTATCAATTGTGCTGTCCCTGAGTATTGCGCTTTCTACCACTTCATGTGCAACCATTTTTACAGGAACTCAGGATCCAATAGCTTTTACTTCAAACCCTGAAGGGGCAAAAGTGTTTCACAAAGGAATAGAAAAATGTACAACACCTTGTACAACCAAAATTCCAAGAGGTTTGGGTAAGCAGATGGTTACATTTGAAAAAGAAGGATTCGAGAAGAAAGAAGTGAAGCTGACAAAAACTTTTAATGCCGTGACTTTACTGAATATTATTCTTGGAGGAGCAATAGGAGTGGGAATTGATGCTGCAACAGGTTCTCTTACCAAATATTCTCCCAAAAAATATGACGTGGAGCTTCAGGCTAAACCGTAATTAAGCTAACACTATAAAAGTAAAAAGGCAAATTCATTGATTCACGAATTTGCCTTTTTTATGTTTATTTCAAAATTTCTTTCAGGAACAGCAATGTGTGGTTCCATGCTCTTTTAGCCATTGTCGGATTATAATCCGGTGATTTCGGATCTGTGAAAGTATGTTTGGAATGGGCATACGTGATGATCTGCCAGTCGGCATTTCCATCGTTCATTTCTTTGATGAGGTTATTGTAATCTTCAGGTGTCACGCTTTTATCATCTGCCGGATTTTCAACAAGAATTTTAGCCGTCAAAGCTTCATTTTTTCTGTTCAGATCTCTGCCCAGACTTCCGTGGATGGAAACAACACCCGCTACAGGAAGATGGCCTCTTGCCGATTCTAATGCTCCTGTACCTCCGAAACAGTAGCCGATTACCGCTACCTTATCAGAAATTGCTCCGTTTTTCTTCAGTTGTTCCAACGCCAGCGAAATTCTTTTCTGGTACTCCTGGTAATTCTGTTTGTAATACCCTGAGCTTTTTGCAGCAGATTCGTTATCTGCAGGAATTTTTCCTTCACCGTAAATATCAGCGATAAAAGCAATATATCCTTGCTTTTCGAGTTCAATAGCGGCTGTTTTAGCTTCTTCGTCTATACCTTTCCAGGCTGGAAGAATCAGTACTCCGGGAAGTTTTTTTCCTGCATTGGAAGTGATGAGACCATTAAGTTTCTGGGAACCGTCCTGGTAGGAAACAGGGTTAAGTTTTTGACTGAAAAGGGTTCCTGAAGCCATAATCATTGCGGTTAATAAGATGGAACGTATCATATTTTGTAATTTATTTTATTATAAACTACACTAATCCTTTCACAAATACAACCAACAACAATTGTGCAATTCGTGTAAAAATTTGTGATATTAGTGTTGAAAAGAAATCTTATCGAAATTAATAAAAATAACTCAGAAAGAATATTAATAGAATATTATTTAATCTTTTTCAGGAATCATTTGGTATTTTAACCCTTACTCAGGTCTGTAAAACTGATACTGTCCGTCTTCATAATAAGCATTGATGTGCTGCAAACCGTTTGTTAAAATAATTTCCCTGGCACCGATAATAGAATTGTATCGGGCAGTCTGTTCAAAAGTTTTTTCCGTTAATTTGATCTGCGGGGCTTTACATTCAATCAGAATTATAGGTTCTGTTTTTTCAGTAACCAGAAGGTCAATCCTTTTGGTAAGACCATTCAGGATAATTTTTTTTTCGGTAATCAGAGCCGATGTGGAGTAGGATTTTACAGTAAGATAATAATGTACCCAGTGTTGTCTGACCCATTCCTCAGGAGTGAGCAGAAGATAAGTTTTGCGGACCAAATCATAAATAAAAAACTTATCTTTGTCTTTCTTGAATTTAAAATCAAAAGTTTCCTGAAAATTCAGTTTTGGAAGTTCCATTAATAAGATGAAAGAATTAGATTTAATCCTCAAAAATATTAAAAATAAAGAAGTTTTACCTATTTATTTTTTCCACGGAGAAGAAGCTTACTTCATTGATGTCGCTGTAAAGGCTCTTGAACATAACTTTTTGGAAGAAGATGAAAAAGCTTTCAACCAAACGGTTACTTACGGAAAAGATACTTCTTATCAGGAAGTTCTTTCCCTGGCAAGGCAGTTTCCGATGATGGGAGACAAGCAGGTGATTATTGTGAAAGAAGCTCAGGATTTACGATTCAATGAAGAGGAAAACAGAATTCTGGAATCCTATGTAGAGAACCCGGTGCCTTCAACGGTATTGGTTTTTGCCCATAAACACAAAAAACTGGACAGCAGAAAAAAAGCGGCCAAAGCTCTGGATAAAGCCAAAGCCCTTTTCCTTAGCGAATCTGTAAAGGAAAGCAACTTACCGAAATGGATTTCGGATGAATGTGCAAAGCTTAAAATCAATACAGCTCCCAATATCTCTCATCTACTGGCAGAATATCTTGGAAATGACCTGTCCAGAATTGCCAACGAGCTGAACAAGCTGAAGATGATCCTTAAAGAAGGAGAAATCCTTGATGGAACCATCGTTGAGAATCACATCGGAATCAGCAAAGAATATAATATTTTTGAGCTCCAGAAGGCTTTAGGAACTAAAAATGCCAATGCAGCTTTTAAAATTGCCCATTTTATGGGTAAAAACCCGAAAAATAATCCTTTTGTCATGATGCTGGCAAGCCTTTACAATTATTTTTCAAATGTTATTATTTATCAGACGATGGCGGGGCAGTCTCCACAGACGATTGCTTCACAGATGGGAGTGAACCCTTATTTTATCAAAGATTACGCGGAAAGTGCCAGGCTTTATCCTCTGAAGCATGCCACAAGAGTGATTTCTATTCTTCGTGAATTCGATATGAAAGGTAAAGGACTAGGAGCGGTGAATATGGGAGAAGCGGAGCTGATCCGGGAACTTGTGTATAAGATCATCAATGTAGATAAGATTAAGATGAAGGTGTGAGGCGAGTTGCGAGATGCGAGATGCGAGGTAGCGAGTTGCGTGATGCGAGGTAGCGTGATGCGTGTTGCGAGATAGTGAGATTCGGGATATGATGGATAAAGGACATTAAAAAGTTTTAAATTTTCTGCCAATCTAAATTCCGTAACACAATAACCCGCACCCCGAAACCCCGAATCCCGCAACTCGCTACCCCGAATCCCGAATCCCGAACCCCGGAACTCACCCCACAACAGTTACCATCGAAATACAACATATCAGATATTGACAAGTATCATTAAAATAACTTTAAAAAGAAATTAAAAATTCCGAAATTAGCGGTCTAATTCAAATTAAATCTTTTCGAACAAAGCAAATTATGGAGCAAAACATTTTAGATTGTGTGATCGTTGGATCTGGGCCTTCTGGTTTCACAGCTGCTATCTACGCAGCAAGAGCAGACTTAAAACCTGAATTGTATACAGGTTTGGAGCCGGGCGGACAATTAACAACCACTACTGAAGTGGATAACTTCCCAGGGTATCCAGCCGGGATTACAGGTCCTGAAATGATGATGGATCTGCAAAAACAGGCAGAAAGATTTGATACCAAAGTTCATTACGAAATGATCACCAAAGCTGAATTCTCCAAAGAAGCAGGCGGTGTTCACAAATTATATGCAGGAAACAAAGAGATCCTAGCCAGAACAGTTATTATCTCTACAGGAGCTACAGCAAAGTATTTAGGTCTTGAAGATGAGAAAAAATATGCAGGAGGCGGTGTATCAGCTTGTGCTACGTGTGACGGTTTCTTCTACAGAGGAAAAGACGTGGTAGTAGTAGGAGCGGGAGATACAGCTGCTGAAGAGGCTACTTACCTTGCCAAACTTTGTAAAAAAGTAACGCTGTTGGTGAGAAAAGATGTTTTCAGAGCGTCAAAGGCAATGGTTCACAGAGTGGAAAATACACCGAATATTGAAGTGAAATTCCACCATGAATTAATTGGAATTGAAGGAGAAAACAGCCTTGTAGAAAGAGCGGTAATCATCAACAATCAGACTCAGGAGAAATCTACAGTGGATGTGGAAGGGATTTTTATCGCCATCGGTCACAAACCCAATACAGATATCTTTGTGGGGCAGGTAGATCTTGATGAAAACGGATATATCGTGACTGAAAAAGGGTCTTCAAGAACCAATCTTCCGGGTGTATTTGCTGCGGGAGATGTTCAGGATCATATCTACAGACAGGCTATTACAGCTGCGGGAAGCGGATGTATGGCGGCAATGGATGCAGAGAAATATTTAGCTGAATTACACGGATAGTATTCAGTATTATACAATACAAAGCGTACCCACCGGGTGCGCTTTTTTGTTCCTATATCCCTGAGTTTTATTGGGTAATCGCAACGTCGCAAAGTTTTTTTCACTTTATGTATAATTTTAAAGCGTATGAATACTTCGACTTCGCTCAATATGAGATTTTCACCAAAGAATATATGTTATCAATTTTATCGGAGATAAAATCTTTGCACCTTATAACAGTCTTTTTTTAATATTACTTGCGCCTTTGCGCTTACAACATTCAACATCTCTCCATACCCAATATTCGATAAGAAATTAAATAAATAGCTTTATTTTCCAGAAATATTTCCAAAATCCTCATGACCATCTATATAACAACTGAAGACGTACACATTCCCTTCCTTTGGAGGGGTGTCAAAAATTCTTTGAATTTTTGACGGGGTGGTTACGACTATACAATTGAGTAAAAGTGATAGATAAGTTATTATGATCATCTTGTTTTGCGTAAAGTAAAATCCCTAAATTAGCCCATAATCAAAAACAAAATGGAAACAAAAATCATAAAAGTTACACATGTTACCGGAACTTACATCATTGAAATTCCCAATGGAGCACTTAATGACATGAAAACCCAGCTGGACAAATGCCTTAATGATGAACAGGGTGCTATTGTAGTAAAGGGAGAAGATGGAGATCAGTTTGTATATCCGTCTGATTTTTTAAAAAACAGTTTTATTTCCATTGTTGATCGGGAATAGGGAAGATCTTCAAAAAATAATTCCCCTGATTCCTAGTCTATTATTAAGTTTTGTTAAAATTTGTGTGGGAAAAGTTTTGCAGAAATTAAAAATCGTTCTATATTTGCACCACTGAAAACAACGGTATAGCCGGAGTTTAGGGAGAGTTGGCAGAGTGGTCGATTGCGGCAGTCTTGAAAACTGTTGACTGTAACAGGTCCGGGGGTTCGAATCCCTCACTCTCCGCAAAAAAGCCTTGAATCATTTGATTCAAGGCTTTTTTATTGCTCATTATTCTAAAGAGCAATCGGGGATCAAGCGGATCAAGCGCAAAAGTTGGGGTAATGTTAAAAGGCTGCCGCGACAGCTGCTATCTGGAATAAGCAGCTCCGGTAGCATGAATTATTTCAAGTTTTACTGCAGAAAAAATTTACTCGCCACAATCCAAGAAACTAACGAAAATCACCCATCCTGAAACGGTGTTCCATTGCCTCCTTGTTCAAAAAATACAAGCCTCAATGAAATTGAAAAACTTTAATTTTTAAAGTTATAGTAAAAGTTATAATATCCATCCTTATCTATGCTATGATTGCATTTCTGAAAAAGAATATCATTTTCTACTTTATATTAATGCTGAAATTTTTAACAAATAACCGGTGTTTAGTTTATAAGATACAGGAAAATAAAAACCGGAGGTAGAAAAATAACCTCCGGAAAAACACAAAGTTGAAAAAATTACATAGTCCTTAGTAAGGACATAAATAATTTTTTGGAAGCGGGTAGAAACACTATGAAATACCCGCCTGAAAAAAGATTCATTAAAAAGAAATGAAATTATATGTTTGTTTGATCTGCTATATCAAGATTAGATATCCATGTCAACTATCAATCTATTCCTTCTATGGAGTATAACCAATCTGACATTTGCCAGGAGTGCCTAAACTGTTATTCCATCCACTGCCAGACGGACAGTCATAAGAGAATATAACCAGTTGTCCCGTACTATACCGGTAACATTCATAGTATTTATTATCGCGATCTGCTCCAAATAGAAAACGACCTGTTGTAGGTGATCCTATTGTCCTTCCGACACATGAAACAGACGCAGTACCTGCATTAACATGAAGTATAAGAGTACATGTTCTTCCACCTATATTAATTGCAAAACTTGCATAGCCAATCCCTGAAGGCGTTCCTGTAATTGTGTACGTAAGAGTACTATTCCCATTAACAAAATTTCCTGCGGCCAATGTCGCTGTAAGGCCTGTCACTCCTGTAGAAGCAACAGTCTGTCCGCCATGTGATCCTCCGTTTCCACCAGTATAAGAAATTACAGAAGTTACTCCGGATGCAGCGGAACCATGAACTAGGGTGCCGCTATTGGTTGCTCCTGCACAATTTAAACTCGTAATAGTACCTGCTGGAGCAGTGACAGTTCTTGTTAATGTACAAGTTTGCCCTCCGATATTCATTGCAAAACTTGCTGTACCCGCTGTACTTGGTGTTCCTGTGATGGTATAGGTGAGAGTGCCGTTTCCAGTAGCAAAGTTTCCGGCTGCTAAAGTTGCAGTAAGTCCTGTCACTCCTGTAGAAGCAATAGTTTGTCCACTATGGGTTCCTCCATTACCGGCCGTGTATGAAATTACAGATGATACTCCGGATGCTGTTGTTCCTCTTGTTAATGTTCCATTATTAGTTGCTCCGGCACAGTTCAAACTGGCAATGGTTCCCGCAGGTATGGTAACAGTTCTTGTTAAAGTACAGGTACGCCCTCCAATGTTAATTGCAAAATTGGCATTACCAGAAGCAGAAGGAGTTCCGGAAATCGTATAAGTGAGATTGCCATTCCCATTAACAAAACTTCCTGCGGCCAATGTCGCTGTAAGACCTGTCACTCCTGTAGAAGCAACAGTCTGTCCGCCATGTGATCCTCCGTTTCCTCCTGTATAAGGAATTACAGATGATACTCCGGATGCTGCAATACCGGGATTCAGAGCTCCGCTATTGCTTGCACTTGTACAAGTAATTCCTGTAATAGAACCGGCTGATGGAGGAGTCGCAGCGCAGGTAGATACCCATTCTGAAGAGTTCCAGAAATCCATACAATTTGTTGTTGTGTTATAAACCATCAAACCTGCAGGTTTGCTCGCAGCCGGAATGGCATTTCTCTGTACTGTGGTCAGTCTTGGAGGAAGAAAGCCTTTATTGGTAGCATTTAACTCCAGAATGGCATTTGCATTGGGAGCTACAGTACCAATTCCCATATTTCCATTGGGAGCCATTGTTGCAACAGTATTCAGAGTCTGTCCGGCATCTCCATAAATACCTACTGCATTTTGTCCCACTTTAAACTGAAGACCGGTTTCTGCTCCCGAAGCATTGATTGAAGGGCCATATGAATTTGTAACATCAAACCAGATATTATCCCAGCTTCCGCTATTAAGAGCATTTCTTAATCCTAACTTTCCACCTACTATATCTACTTTTGCAGCAGGCGCATCACCGGCAATGCCTATTCCTATATTCCCCAGATCCGAAAGTATCATTGCGGGTGCGGAATTTTTTGCAGCTGCTGCATGAAATTGAAGCCTGTTAGAGCTTACTCCCAGTCCATAGAATCTTGTTCCCGCAGTATTGTTATAAACAGCCAGTTTCTTACCTGCCTCATCGTTGATATCTTTTCCAGCAATATCTCCAAGATCAAGTGTATGATTGGGTTCAATAGTTCCTATACCTATTCTATTATTTTCAGCATCTACAGAAAATGTAGATCCATCTACAGAAAATGCATTATTTACACTTCCTGTAAAAGCTAATCTTTTGTCTTCCTGTGTTATGACACGATCAGAGGTAAGAGTTCCATTAGTATTATACATATTGACATCTGGTCTGCTCACTATTTCCGGATTTAGTTTTACCCAAAACATTCCTTCAAAATAATAATAGCCTGCACTATCTATATTGGTTGCTGTACCGGTCTGTGAACCTGTACTGGCATCATCTACATAAATCAATGTGGAAACAGGAGTTCCTGTCATAGACTGTGCCCGTTGGCGATCTACTCTGGGAACAAGTATGCCTTCGGGAGCAGTAGTTGCTCCTTTTGAGTTTTTTGCTGTAATATCAAGTGTTACTTTGGGATCAGGAGTATTCACTCCTACCTGCGCAAAGGTAAAAGCAGATGTTATGAGCGTAATTACTGTAAACGCATTTTTTTTCATTATAAATTTTTTATCCTTAAGTGTAATTAGAATCTTCTAAATGTTTAAAAAATTAACCGGTTTTAAATTTTCTGACATTTTTATTTCTGACTGTGCAAAATTATAGTCATTAGATCATTATACTACTACTACAAGTACACTTCTTTGGTTTAATTTGTTGATTTTAAGACTGTTATTGTTGTGTGTGCGTGCTATTGTAGTAGATGAATTGAATTTATTTTTAATATTTTCTATTATTTTTAAGAATAAAATGATATTTTTATCATTCAGTGAACACAATGGTAAGCAGGACTGATACTTTAAAAATTTTATTGTTTATTTTATTGTTTTCAACTTTAAAATACAAGGCGCAGGATTATTCTTTTTTTCCTGAAACAATAAAAAAAACAGCAGAATATTCGAACCGGGGAGAACTTTCCGGAGCAATGAACTATAATATTAATGCTCTTGGCAAGTATAAAAAACTTAATGATAAAGAAAATATTGCTACGGTATATATTAACATCAGCTATCTTTTATTTCTATTAAACAAAACTGATGAAGGTTTAAAGTACCTGGATCTTGCAAAAGAGGAAATGAAAGGACTTAAAAATCCTCTGCTGGAAGCAAGACTTTATAATGAATATGCTAAAATAAGTACAAGGCTGTCATTAACAGAGCAATCAAATCTGGAGTTTGATAAAGCAATACGATATGCGTTGAAAGTCCCGGACGAAAAACAAAAAAATTACCTCCTTTTTTATAGCTACACCTGGAAACGACTTAACTTTCTTAACAAAAAAGATTCTTTGATCAGTCTTGAAAAGAAGAGTCTGAAGTATATGCCTAGCGGAATTACCTATACCAAAATTGCCGATCGTTTTATACAGGATGGAAAACATCTTGATTCTGCAGACTATTATCTTAAGAAAGCGCTTATTGCGCCTGATAGCAACATTGTTGCAGTTCGTGGACTTATCTGGTTTAGCTATGGAAATCTTTACAATGTCCAAAAGGATCATAAAAAAGCACTGGAATATTATTTAAAATCCCTTCAGACTTTTGAAAAAATAAAATTCAAAGCACAGATAAGAAAGTCCTTTGATTCTCTCTCCAGCACGTATGATTACCTTAATGATCACCAAAGTGCTAATCTTTATTTTAAAAAATACAAACTCATTAATGATACCATAAAAAAGGATGAGAAGAAAGCAGTAAATATTGTAGTAGAAAGGTTAATGCTGGCAAAGGAAAGAGAAGAAAAAAATAAAAGAAACTATTTGTATTTTTTTATTTTTATCATTGTTGGCTTTTCTGTCACTGCTTTTTATGTTGTTAGGAGAAAATATCAAAAAAAACAAAAACAAAAAAATGAACTTATTCAGGAAATGACTTCAGAAACAGATCAACTGAAGAAGAAAGTGGGGGGATCGTACAGAGAGATTATACAGCTGGCAGAATCCAGAAGTCCTTTTTTTCTTACCCGCTTCAAGCAAGTCTATCCCGAATTTTGTGAGAAACTTATTCTTCATTGCCCGGAATTGTCTGAACATGATATTAAATTTTGTGCTTATATTAAATTGAATCTTACCAATAAAGAGATTGTTTTATTTGAAAACATCACGGTTCGGGGCGTAGAAACAAAAAAATACAGGCTTAAAAAGAAATTAAGCCTGTCTGCTGATACCGATCTTAATAAATGGCTCATGGAGCTTTGAAAGTATCGGTTTGTTTTTAATAATTAAAATATAAAGGAATCAGATAAACTTATTTATTACTTGAAAAGTTAATTTAACTTTGTTAGAATAATTTGGTAATTTCTACTTATATTTCCATTATTTGTTATATTTATTATACCTACTGAGGGCATATTCAAAGTATAATTGAAAGCAGTGGTATTCCCTCCATCCTGACAACCAGGATATGACCAGGTAGTTTGTACACTAAATCTATTTACCTGATTAAAAACAGGATTGTTGCTAGCTCCATTTCCTGATGTATGACCTCCTTGGCCGTTGAGTCCATAAAAACTGTTAAGAGGATGATTTGTAACAAAATACTCTGTTGTTGCAATATTACCACAGTTATCATATGTAAAAACATAAGCTTTATATACTCCACTGGTAACTAAACCTGAAATAAGTTGTTGTGTTGCTCCGGCAGCAGCAGTTATGGAATTATTAATTACGGTTCCATAAGCAGCACTTACAGCTTTGTTTAAAACTCCGCTAGCATCTGAATACACAGGAGTAACTACAGTTGGGCCAGCTGCAATAGGGATGTCTCTCACCCTTGTTGTACCATTGATATCCAGAGTATTGGTTGGATCTGTTACTGCAATTCCAACGGTTCCCGCGGTAGAAAGAACCATTCCGGGAGCTTCATTTGCTGTAGATCCTGCGTGAAACTGAAGTATTCCGGTATTGATTCCTAATCCATAAAAGTCGGTTCCTGAAGAATTATTGAATAGAGCAAGTTTTTTTCCAATGGGATCTGTGACACTCGCTCCGCCATTAGTTCCCCCTAAATCTAACCTGTTCTGAGGTGCTGTAGTTCCAATGCCAACATTTCCGTTTGAGCTTAGAGTTGCTACTGTAGTTAAAGTTTGTCCGTCTCCGTAAGTGCCGGTAGTATTTGCGCCCACTTTAAATTGTAAACCGGTTTCGGCTCCGGAAGCATTAATAGAGGGAGCTGATGCATTGGAAATATCAAACCAGATATTATCCCAGCTTCCACTGCCTGTTGCTCTTTTTACCCCGAAAGTATCTCCTACAATGTCAACTTTTGCCACCGGGTTTGCAGTTCCAACTCCAACATCTCCATTTTCATTAATTCTGGCTCTTTCTATCCCTGAAGTTAGCAGCTGAAGGTCAGTAAGACCTGTTGTTTCATCTCCTCTGTAATTGGAAAAGATAGCAGAACCGGACTGAAAAGTATTATTTGCTCTTGGGCTGAAATTAATATTTCCAATTCTTTGTCCATTAGTCATATTCTCGGGAGCTGCAGCTGTTCCATTGGCGGAACGAAAAAAAATGCCAGGATTTATAGAGCTTCCAAACCCTCTGAAGTTAAAATCATTTTGTTCACTGCCTCCGATATTGTCTGAGATAATATCGAGTTTACTTGCCGGAACAATGGTTCCCATTCCTACATATCCGTTATTACGAATAACTACATCGTTAGATTGTTGAGCTGCAGTAGGGGCACCTGTTTCCGGATTATCTTTCGCTCCATCCACGTGAAGGGTTGCCTGTGGATTGGGGGTATTAATTCCTACCTGGGAAAAAACAGCACCTGAAAAGGTAACTGCCAGTACAATTAATAAGTTTTTTTTCATTGTCTTAATTTTTGTAATTAGTAAATTTTCAATTGTTGTGTTATTAGAATCATATTTGATGGGTTTAAAAAATGAAGAGCTACTTTGTTAAGTGTATCTATATTCAATTTCGTCTGCAAAATTAACTCTAGATGGTTTTGAAATAAGTACTACAAATGCACTTTGTAGTGTAAATGGTTGAAAAACAGCGGTTTTTAAAATAATTGAAGTATTGTTGAAGTATAGGTATTGCGGAAATTAGATATCAGATTTTCACTTAGAATAAATGATATCGGATAGAGGGAATTATTCCGAGCTATTAATGTTTAGTGTTTTCATGATTATGTTTTTTTCAAAAATGTGTGAATATTTTATAAAATTACGATTTTTTTTGAATCATATTAAAATATTAATAATAATTAATAAAAGTTAATAATAGCGCTGTGTTTAGGTTGTTATGATAAAGATTCATGAAAAATATTGGTGATTTTTAGGAATTTAAGAAAGGAGAAATGAGATATAATTTAAAAAATCATCTAGGCATTCTTCTTCATGTTTTACATCTGATGATTAAAAGTTCTATGATGTCATGGATATTTTATTGATTGAATATAATTCTCCGACTTCAAATCTACTTCGCATTAAATTTAATATCCTGAAACATAAATTCTTATGCTGTGATGTGTATTTGAGGTAATTGAACTTGTTCTGGGTTGGGTATCTTTATCAGGTAATAAGTTTTTTTCATTCTTTCAAGTTTGAAAAAGAATTTGTCTTTAGAGGCAGGGGAAGGGGATATCCCCTGCTTTTTTAATAACAGCTTCTAAAGCCTTTTGTTTTTGTAGGTTAAAAGAATAGCAGTGTTAAGAGTTTTTCTTTCTTTAACTGCATAATTCACTTTTACATCTTACTTCAAATATGCTTCATTTTTATTTTATGTAATTGTAATGAAGTGTTTTATGTTCGGTAGTGTCTTTGATGTGATACTTTCTTTATTTGAACGCTTTAAATTTGTAAAAGTCAATTCGAACAACGAAAATATCCAGAACGACCGTTTTTCGAGTTACGAGGAAGCTGCCCTGGAAGTTCTGTTACGGTTATTTCTCTGAATTAACAAATCAATACAATTTTCAATCCCTTATTTTTTATGGTAACCTGTATTTATTTAAAACTATTGGAACTAATTTTTAGTTTGATAGATATACTGAAGATTTTTGGTCAATATTTTTTGAAGTCTGGATTTAAAATTTTTTAAGAAAACAAAAATGAATATAAAAAATATACACATAGGAGAAATGATTGAGGAGAGATGGAAGGATATGAATATTTCTATGGAGAGAACTTGTAATTTCTTTGGAAGAGATAGTTTAATTGTTTTAGAAATGTTTACCCAGAGAAGTATAGATTGTGAAGTCCTTTTAAAATGGTGCAAATTGTTGGAGTATGATTTCTTCAGGTTGTACAGCCAGCATCTTATTCTTTATTCACCTCCTAGTTCTGTAAATAATAAAAAGGAAGATAAGAAGACTACTTTACCTCAGTTTCGAAAAAATCTTTACACTAGACAGATCATAGATTTTGTGTTAGAGTTAATATCTACAGGAAGTAAAACCAAATCTCAGATCATTGAAGAATATAGAATTCCTAAAAGTACACTCTATAAATGGATAAATAAATATGGAAAATAATAATCAATAAAATTATCCAACTTTTTAACTCAGTTTAATATTATGATGTATTTTGAATATTATTTAGTCAGCTTTCGCTTTGAGTATCTTCCGGAGATATAGGTGATGCATTTTATGGAAAAATTTTAGTGAAATCTTAGCCGGATTGTTAAAATTAAACTATTTCTACTCAACTTCAAATCTACACCATTTTAAATTCAGTGCGTTGAAAATTAGAGTGTTATATAATGGAGTGTGTTTGAAGTGATAAGTATTTCTTTTAACATCAATACATTTGTCGGGAAGTAATTCTTTTTTCACTTTTTCATCATTGGGAAATGTTTGTGTTTAAAGGCAGGGAGAGGGATATTCCCTGCCTTTTTTAGTGAAAAACTTCCAAATCCTTACCCTGGTAACAGGTGTTTTCTTATCAACAATATCATTCACTTTGGCTTTTTGCATAATCTCTCTGTTTTTATGAATGTTTCTATGCTGAGCAATTTTTTCTTGTGGATGTTAGATTGTAATAAGGAATATTGAAAACAGATAATATAAACAGATAAGCAATTCTGAAATGATTTTCAGTAATCATAAAAAACAATACAAAATGGAAAAATTGACACCGGATTATAAAAAGATTTACACAGATCTTATTATTAAAAAATATCCAGATAAGTTGGGACTTTGCACTTCATTATTACAGAAAAATAATTTGACAATCTTGGATATTTTCAAACTGAATCAGATCATTTTAGAAGATGAAGATCAAAATTTGTGGCAGTGTAATCAGAAACACAAATCCTATAATAAGGAAACTGTGCTGGAAATATTAGAGTATCAAATCAAAAATAAACTTAACGATACCGAATTATCTGTTCATTTCCAACTAAGCCGTACAACTATCTCAAGATGGAAGAAAGTATTTGTTTGTGTATAAGAATAAAAAATGCTGAAATCAATAAAAAAATACAGCCAATTCTAGTATTAAGTATACTGTTATGCTTGAGTAAGAAAATATTTGCTCAGGCAAATGGTTCTCATCCACCTTCTGTTTTATGGAAATATCTGGAAAATGAACGGTTAAAAGTAATTTTTTCTCAGTGGGGCGGAGAACTGATTTTTGATATGAAACTATCTAATAATTATACTGTGGGGCTAGGTACAAGAAACTCAATATTATTAAATGATAATAATACATATGTGCCAGAGTTTTTTATAGCTGTGGATTTGTAAATACTAAAATTTAAAATAAAATTATGAACAGTAAAACAACTATTTCAAAAAAAATTGTCATCAATTTTTTACTTACAGGAGCAATTTTCTTTTTTCAAATAAATGATGTATCTGCTCAAAACCGATCTGAAAAGGAGCAAACTGCTATGATCAATTTTC
Source organism: Chryseobacterium sp. CS3K3.1 (assembly GCF_059515165.1). Lineage (NCBI taxonomy): Bacteria > Pseudomonadati > Bacteroidota > Flavobacteriia > Flavobacteriales > Weeksellaceae > Chryseobacterium > Chryseobacterium sp. CS3K3.1. Next base: position 59,937 of record NZ_JCAKRV010000014.1, read on the forward strand.
CTAAGTTTTTGCCATTGTCATCAATGGGAAATTTCCATATGGATGTTTCCGGGCTTCATTTGAAGAAGGAATACTTAATGGATAATTTAAGTGAATGGCTTGGGGTAAATAATGAGCATACCTTCAGACTAATAAAAGAAGAGATAGACCCATTAGGAATAAAACATTCTGTATATCAGCATTATTATAATAATGTAAAAGTAATGGATGAATTGCTTTTGCTTCATGAAAAAGAAGGTTATCTTACCTATGTTAATGGAGAATTAACTGCTGATATCAATTTATCAATTGGAAATTCTTTAGCTGAAGCTGATGTCAAATCTATTATTTCAAAGAATCTGACAGCAGGATCAGGACCTTCGGATTTAAAATTTTCTGATTTTGAAACAGTAATTGCAAAAGTTGATAACGGAAGGACTGTCGTTACTTATCTTACTTCCAAAATAGAAGTTTTGGCAGCCAGGTCATTAAAAGCATATACTTATTATATTAATACTGAAGATAAAAAAATTGTTAAGAAAATTTCGAAAACATATCATGTTGATACACCTTCTTCAAGCACAACTCTGAATAAAGGCAATCAGCAGATTACTGTAGACTCTTACAATGGTGTGTTTCGTTTGAAGGATAATAGCAGGAATATTCATACTCTTGATGCAACTGATGCTGATGGAGGATTTGATCCGTTCACAGGATTGCTGACCGGAACTTCTGATTATATAAATCCTACAGCAAATTTTACATCAGATGTTACAAAAGCAGCTGTAGAAGTGCACTGGGGACTGGAAAAAACATATGACTACTACTTGACAAAGCATAACAGGGATAGCTATGACGGAAACAGCTCTCCGGTTAACAATTATTATAACGTCGATTTTAGTTTAGTTGATTCTTCACTTCCCATCGGTGCAGGAGATAATGCCATGGCAATTGACTTTGGAGGTTATGTTTTTATGGCATTTGGTAATGGGAACTTTAGTAGTGGAATTCCATATATGAATCCTTTGGTAACACTGGATGTAGCAGGACATGAATTTTCACACCTTGTCATATCAAGAAATGGATTAGGAGGGTTGAACTATGAAAAAGAGTCAGGAGCCCTTAATGAATCTATTGCTGATATGATGGGAACGGCAATAGAATTTTACTCTGGAATTACTCCGAACTGGACAATTGGAGAAGGGCTGATGCCATCACATTCTCCAGATTATTTGAGGGATATGGGCAATCCTAATTATGTTAATTCTGATAATCCTCAACAACCGGATACTTATCAGGGAACTTACTGGATGGATACCAACGTAACTCCAGATGAAACCAATGATTATGGAGGGGTTCATATCAATAGTGGCGTTGGAAATTTCTGGTTTTACTTACTATCACAAGGTGGTTCCGGAACTAATGATATTGGGAATATGTATACCGTAAACGGTCTCGGGATCGAGAAGGCTGAAAAAATAATTTACAGGGCACTTGTAAATTATTTGACCCCGAACAGTACTTATATCGATGCTTATAACGCTACGAAACAAGCTGCAATAGATCTGTATGGTGCAACAAGTAATGAGGCTCAACAAAATGTAAATGCATGGTATGCCGTAGGTATTGGAAATGGACAATTGGGCATAAATGAAGCGAAAACTAATGAAAATGATATTACAATATATCCAAACCCGGTAAAAGAAGGCTATTTTATTATAAATTCAAAACAAAGTGCTATGTATGAATTGTATGATATTTCTGGCAGGGTAATAATTCCTTCTCAAAAGTTAAATGCCGGGGTTAATAAGATATTTACAAACGGAGTTGTTTCTGGAAATTATATACTTAAAATTTCAAAAAACGGAAATTTTATTACTAAAAAGATTATTGTAGAATAAGTTACGCTCGTACCATGAGTTTGATTTTTAAAGATAAAGGCATTCCGTTACCTAACTTAAAATGATATCGTTAAAATCATAGTTCCTGGTGGTTTTTCTGATAGTTATAAGATTATTAGGGTAAAATATGATGGAGTGTATTAGAAGTAATACGTTTTTTTCGCATTTTCATCTGTAAAAGATGTTGATGTCTAATGACGAAATGAGCTTTGACAATAACAAATAATTATTTACTCTTTACTTTAAATATACTTCATTTGGATTGCAATGAGTATGTAATCAGCTGGTTAATGATTGAAGTTTCTTTGACGTATGGCTACTCATCTGTAATGTCGGTATATTTCGGAATGAAATAACTATTTTTTTTCATCCTTTATAGTTGTGTTGATAGAGCAGGGGTATTCATTATCTCTGCTCTTATTAAAGCAGCTTAGGTTTATTTAGCCTCGGTTGACTATTGTGAACTCACGTAAAGAGATATCCCTTCCGATACATTTGCATGATAGCACAATGAGAGATCCAAAAATCAAAAGAAACTGAAAATATTGCCTTACAAATGCCCGAAAAAAGAAAAAGCTTTATGGTATCTTATTGATATACAAAAAACTATGAAATACTTTTATAAATATGCTTTTCTTCAACATGTCCCTCAATTTTAGAATCAAGATCCTATTCTTAGTTTCCATTTTGTTTTTCTCATTGGTTAATGCACAGGATTATTCTTTTCTACCCGAACCTATGAAAAGCACATCTGAATATAAAAAGAGGGGAGATTTTGAGGGAGCTTTGAAATTTAATATGCACGTCCTTACTGACTATGAAAACAATGGAGATTCGAAAGGAGTCATTATGGTATATACCAATATTGGAAGTATTCTTTGCAGCTTCAGTAGGCATAAAGAAAGCCTGGAGTATCTGGACAAAGCCAAAAAAGAGCTTAGTAAAATTAAATCTCCAATTCTGACAGCAAATTTATACAATGAGTATGGTAGAAACTATACGAGGTTAGGGTTATATAGTCAATCCAATGATGCTTTTAACAAGGCAGAACAGTATATCAGGAAGATTTCAAATGAAAAACAAAGAAAGTTTCTTTTATTCTATAATTATTCCTGGAAACATACAAACTTTATGAGAAATAAGGATTTTGATTCTTTACAGCATATTGAGAAGAAAATGCTGGATGTGATGCCTGGTACATTAGCCTATACAAGGATAGCAGATGGTTTTATCGACAAAAGGTCCCATTTGGATTCTGCAGCATATTATATGGATAAGGCAGTTAGCAATTTCAATACGGCAAATATTTCTGAAAAAGGGATTGCACTTTTTAGTTATGGGGATCTTTATAATGTGAAAGGAAATAAAAGAAAAGCTTTGGAATATTACGAGAAGACCATTGATATTTTTGAGCAAACACAAAATAAGCCTGCCTTACTTACAGTATTCGATACGATCTCCAATGTGTACAAATCACTTCATGAAATTGAAAAATCAAACATGTATTTAAGACAGTACACAATTTTAAATGACAGTCTGAATAAAAATGAAAAAGAAGCTGTCAATCTTGCTGTCAATAAACTGGTTGAATTGAATCAGGAAGAAAAGAGACAGGAAAGAAAAGTATTCTATCTGATCGTTGCAATAATGCTGATGGGGTTTGGAGGATTGATATACTTGATGAGGAAAATTTATGATAAAAATGAATTAAAAAAAGACAAACTGCTTGAGAAGAAAGCATTGGAAACTGAAGCTCTTAAATTAAAAGTGAATGATTCCTTTGATGAAATCATACAGCTTATGGAAAGTCGGAGTCCTTTATTTCTAAAACGGTTTAAAGAAATATATTCAGAATTTTATGAAAAAGTGACGCAGCATACTGCTGAACTTACAGAGCATGATATTAAGATTATTGCTTACCTGCGATTAAACCTGACCAATAAAGACATCTGCCGATATGAAAATATTGGTTTGAGAGGTATTGAGACAAAAAGATATAGATTGAAGAAAAAATTGAAATTACCACAACATATAGAACTTCAAAAATGGATATTAGAACTCTGAGAGAAAAAGTACTTGTATCAGAACTCAGTAAAGTTTAATAATATTAATTGCTTGCTTGTTACCTATTTGTTTAGCTTACAATAACAACTAATCAGATCAGTAATATTTTGTTATTGATTTTAAAAATATACTTTGAAAATATGAATAATTCAGATACTGAAAATATAAAGCTGTATCTCTCTGGTTTTTCAGGAAAGACTTATTATTTTGTAATTTACCAAGGTGAAAATTGTATTACGATTAGCCAGGGTTCTATTCCTGAAAATGGAAGGATTATGATAGATGTCTCCCGAAAATGTAGTAACTACCAAGGAATGGGGCGTTTGTTTGTTTATGATCAAGCCTGTGTAGTTGTTGGCTTAGATGTGTATATATCCGGGAACAATTGTTCAATACATTGTAAATCCTTACAACCATCTAAAAATGACATTATATATAGAGATGCTAAAGAAAATGAAAGGCTAAATGAACTGTCACAAATTCATAGCAGCATTGTAAACCGGTATCTTGCAATGCAAATGGCTGTTTCTGCATTTTCAAAAGATGATAAAAATTATAGTATATTCAACACAGAACGTATAAGACAACAAAAAAAATATCAATCTTTTCAAATTCAATTAGAAAAAAATAATGATTATGTTAGTAAATTTCTGCAAATTGATAATGTTTCAAGAGAGCAGGGTACTCAATTACTTGAATGTGAAAATGACAAAGCTCGTAACAATGTAGCTTGTATTACAGATAATCTGGATTGGAATGTATTGTACACTTCTGGTCGCTGGATGGCAGTTATTGATTTATGGATCAGGCTTCATACAACTATATTGAAAGATCAAAAGCGTTTCAATAGTGATTACAAAAAGATAAGTCTGAAATTAGAATCAAAGCTGTATAATAGCTTTAGAAAAAGAACTCTTTATAACTTGAAAAATTATCAACTGGGAAATGAAAAATGGTATAAGGCACTTCCTAAGAATAAACCGAATAAATAATTGCTTTTGTACCAATATCAATTAAGGAGGTAAACTGTAATAGTTACCTCTTTTTTTATTTGCCATAAGCATCACATTTCAATATTTCTACGGCAATAATTTTATTGATTGAGAAGAATAAACTCTTCTCTTTTTTTCTTTTTGAAAGAGAATTTGTAAATGAATTGCATACTTTATACTTTAAAACTACTTCATTGGATTTTCAATCAATTCATAATTAATGGATTATGTATTGAAGTTTTTTTGACGTACGAATCCTGGATTAGAATATCAGTAAATTTGAAATGAAAGTTTTTTTCATCCTTGTAACGTTGGTTTGACAGAGCAGAGGTATTTTTAGTATCTCTGCTTTTATCAAAACTTAAATACTTTTAAATATAAATAATTTGCTTACCGGAGATAATAACTACTGTAATGGCCTGGATTCTTATAGTTCCAATAGCGATACTGTTTTTTCAGGGTTATCTTGCCAAAAATCAACTTTTGTAAAACATAAAAAATAAAATGAATTTTCCACATTTACATGGATTTCGTACATATAAATTAGATAGCGGAGACTTATGTACTAAGGGGCGGAATCTTTTTTTAATACCTCGGACCCTATTTTTATTTCTGTTATGTGCAATTGCTATTGTTGTCGTAATCTCTACACCTGAGCGTGAAATTGCTGGAAATTACAATAGATTTTTAATTTTAATGTTTATTGTGGTTTTAATATCGGTAGGAGGAATCATTTATTTCTTTTTCTATGCTTTGCTTGAAAGAGAAATAATCTTTTATAAGAATGGCGAAATAGAAATCAAAGATATAACTCTTTGTAACATTGTAATACCCGTCATCCCAAAAACTACCAGTGATTCAGTGGAGAGGATAACTGTGGAAATCCCTCTACAAACTCTTAATTGGTCAGTTCGATGTACTGCATGGGTTATGATGAAGAAGGGTGGTTGTGTAAGGATTGCCGATTTAGACCTTGTAATGTATGGTGATCAGGGTAGAAAGTTTTATTCTACTTTGAAAGAGTTTTTAACTGAAAATGGAAAAAAAGATACTATTTCTGAGTTAAATGATTTTTATAAACCCTTTATTAAGTAAAATAATATTCATAGTATGTTTTTAAAAATAAAAAATAAATTTGTGAAATTTGACCTTTTAGGAAAAACCAAAGAGGAGGTTCGTGTTTCTATGAAAGAGAAGCTTGTGCAGATAAACAGTAATTTATGGAGTTACGAACTCGATGGATCTCGTTTACTAAAGAAAACCGTAATGTACATTGAATTTGAGAATGATAAAGCCTGTCATCTCTCTTTAAGGATAGTGTATAAAAATCCGTTGAAAAAATTGATGTCATGGCGTAGTTAAGGTATCTTACACTTTTCATGCAAGACAACCATCAATTATTCATCTTTTCTTTTAATTCCCGCTTCAAAGTAGAAATCCGCTCATCTTTATCATGATGATGCCAGCCCGGAGCATTGAATATATAGCCCAATTTCGCTTTCCATGTCGGTGCATTCCGGACATCCTTTATCATTTTTCCAAACTCATCAAAGACGATATGAAAAACATTATAAGTATGAATATTATGATAAATTCCGTAATCCGTCGTTTTCTTTTCTTCCGCTTTGTACGTGCCGAAAAGATGATCCCAAATCATCAAAATGCCCCCATAATTATTATCTAAATCCTCAATTTTTCGGGAATGATGCACCCGATGATTGGAAGGAGAATTGAATACTTTGTCGAACCACCCCAATTTTCCAATAGCATTGGTATGCGGCCAAAATTGAAAAATCAGGTTAAATTGATGCATCATAGCAATCATAATAGGATGAAAACCAATCATGATAAAAGGGATATACCAAATGTCCAGATATATGATTTCAAACCATCCCTGACGCAATGCAATAGCAAGACTCAAATGAGTAGCCGAATGATGATTGACATGACCTGTCCAGAATAATCTGATTTTATGGCTCAACCGATGATGCCAGTAAAAGCCAAAGTCCTGAACAATCATAACCAGCAACCAAAGCCACCAGTGATCTGCATGCCATTGTAAAGTGAAGAATTTATTGAAATCTTTGATCCCGAAAATATCGGTTAGTCTAAAATGATTGTAAATCCAAAAAAAGTAGGATAGTGAAATAGCTTTCATCCCAAAGTCTAACATTACTGCCCCTATCCCCAATCCGATACTCGATACATTATCTTTGATGAGTCTTTTGGTGAATATTTTTTGAGGAATCTGATACAAAAATATTTTCCCTACTATCAACAAGATAAACACAGGGATAAAATAAGTAACAGGATCAGTAAAATCCAATGGACAGAATAGGCCAATACTATGAAAAAAACGGTTATCTATTCTTTTCATAAGTCTTGATTTTATCGGATAATTCTGTTCTTTTTTTCAAGACCAACCACTCCCAGCACCAACATCAACTGGGCTAAAACATAAGTAATCATTACAACAAGTTCTTTCCCGACACTACGCTGTACAAACAGATTAATGGCCAATACAGAATCTGATATTACAAACAAAACAGCTCCCAGGATTAATAATAAAGAATAAGTTCTGATACTGAAATACAGCATCGTAGCAATGGTAATTCCGTAAATCACCACGGGGATCTTCATTTCGTTTAAATAAGGAAATATATAGTAAATAAATGAGCCTAAATAAAGCAAAACAAAGGGGAGCCAACTCCAGGCATTTTTCTTTTTAACCCTTAAAAAATAAACGATGTAACAGATATGAGCCAACAAAAAACTACCCAAACCGGGCATAAATCCCCATCCAAATAACAAAAACACATCACCCAAAAAGCTCAGAATTAATCCAGATAAAAACCATTGGTTGATCCGACATCTATTTTGTTGAGAATAAGTAAAATAAAACCAGATAATAACAGGTAACAACAGTGGCTTGGTAAAAAACCGCCAGGAACTATGATCCATAGCAATAAATACTAAATCAAATGCAAAAACAATCGCAAGAAGGACTAATAACAATTTGATATTGGCAGATTTTATCATGGTATTATTTTATTCAAATCTTTTATTATCTTTTTTCTTATTACAATAGGGATATCCCAGGTTTGCACCAAATTATTCTATATTCGACACTTAGCTCGGATTGTTAAATTACAAATAAAATGAAGATAGAAATACTTTTGAAATGTAAAATACAATGCATTACACTTTAGTTTATTTTATATTGTAGAAATAGACTATTATTAGAAATATTGTTTAAGTTTATGCGGTTTAATAACATCTTTTCCAAAGTAATTTTCGAATTTTTTGGGAAATTCTTCCTCCTTGAACTTTGGGATTGTATGACTACTATTAAAAGTATTGAATACCCTAAGGATCAGTGTTTTGTGTCATAAATTCTGAAAAAATGACAGAAAACCGGAAAAAATTTCATTCGTACTCAAATGGTATTTTTTTTGTAAAATTTTATGTACAGCTGGCCAGCTGACGTGTTTTTAAATGATTGTTAAACTTAATTAAAAATGATTACAATGAATAATCTAATAAGAAGAAACGGAAACAGCAATTTGGGCTTTTCAAATGTCTTTGATGATTTTTTTGGTCGTGAACTTTTTAACTGGGGCAATAACAATTACTCATCTACCAGTACAACCGTACCATCGGTCAATATAAAGGAAAACGGAGAGGCTTATGAAGTTCAGGTTGCAGCACCAGGTATGGATAAAAACGATTTTCAGATCAGGCTGGATGGTAACCTGCTTACCATTTCATCAGCCAAGGAAGATCGTAAAGAGACAAAAGATGAAAACTTCACACGAAGAGAATTCAGTTACCAATCTTTCAAGAGAAGTTTTGAGCTTCCAAAAGATGTTGTGGATCAGGATAATATTAATGCAAAATATGAAAATGGCCTTTTAATGTTAACGATCCCAAAAAAAGAAGATGCGAAGCAGAAACCACCAAGAATGATTGAAATATCATAGAAATAATTACAAAATTGGCTACCAAAAGAGTAGCCAATTTTTTTATAATTTTTGAAAAAATGCAGATCAACTTAAATTTTTGAATCAAATGATTCAAGGCTTTTATTATTAATATTGCAGTATTGTATTCTCTTCTCTTACTCTACCCAGAAATGTCCGACAGAATATGTTTGGGCTTTCCCTGCCACAATTACCCTTTCTTTTTTGTTCTCACAATAGAGTTGTCCGCCTCTTTCAGAGATCTGACGGGCAAAAAGCTGATCTTTTCCTAATCTTGATGACCAGAAGGGAATCAGTGAACAGTGTGCAGAACCGGTAACCGGATCTTCAAGAATGGAGGACTGCGGGGTAAAATACCTTGAAACAAAATCACTGTCTGTCCCTTCCGATGTTACAATAACACCGCCCGGATCAAGATTAATAAGATCAAAAACGGATCTTTCAATCCTGATATTTTTTACCTCTTCTTCAGAATCGTATACCAGAACATAATCTCTTGCTTTGAAGACTTCTTTAGGCTGGATATTAAGTGATCTGGATATTGTATCCGGAAGAGTAGAGGCTTCAGGCATTCTGGACGGAAAATCCATATAATACATCCCATCTTTAACATCTACTGTCAGTTCGCCACTTTTGGTTTCAAAAATGATTCTATTGCGCTCATAATTTAAGATGGAAACAAGACAATGGGCAGTAGCCAGGGTAGCGTGGCCGCATAAATCCATCTCTATTTCAGGGGTAAACCATCTCAGGTGAATGGAATCACCGTTATCAATGAAAAAGGCGGTTTCTGCCACTGCATTTTCACAGGCTATTTTTAAAAGGATTTCATCGGGTAACCAGTTTTCTAATGGCACAACACATGCCGGATTTCCATGGAAAACAGATTCTGTAAAAGCATCTATCTGATATAATTCTAACTTCATTATTAATAAAAATTTCGTTCCCTATAAAGATAATCTATTTTTGAGATAAAGTCCTTATTTGTCCATAATTCCATACAACATTTAATGGTATCTGATTTATTTTCTTAGATAAATATTTATTTCTTCGTTCCCCGATTTGTAATAATTTCCCGTGGTAAATAAAATTAAGGCAGTGGAAATTATAAATTGAGTAAGAAGTAATATCCATAAAAAAGCATCACTATTTCGGTGATGCTTCTTATTTTGTAATGAGATTAATGATACCATTTCTTTTTCATAAATAAACTGGCTTTTACGAGAAGTATTAATACCGGAACCTCTACCAATGGACCAATCACCCCTACAAATGCCTGAGGCGAATGAATACCAAAGACTGAGATGGCCACAGCAATAGCCAGTTCAAAATTATTTCCGGTAGCAGTAAAGGCTATGGATGCATTTTTATCATAAGGAATTTTTAATGTTTTATTGATGATAAAACTTACAAAAAACATCAGAACAAAATAGATCACCAAAGGGACTGCTACCTTAATGACATCCATTGGCAATTCCAGTATTTTAGAGCCTTTCAAACTAAACATCAGTACGATGGTAAATAACAGAGCATACAATGTCACAGGAGAGATCTTAGGCACGAATTTTCTGTTGTACCAGTCTGCTCCTTTTGATTGAATCAGAAAATATCGGGTGAGAAAACCTGCAAGAAAAGGAATTCCAAGGTAGATCAGTACACTTTCCGTAATATCCTGCATAGAAACACTCACCTTAAAGCTTGCAAGACCTAACTGATCGGGAAGGACATTGATAAACAGCCATACCAGGAAGCTATAGGTGAATACCTGAAAGATACTGTTTAAAGCAACCAGCAATGCCGCATATTCTCTGTTTCCTTTAGCGAGGTCATTCCAGACAATCACCATAGCAATACATCTGGCAAGTCCAATAAGGATTAGTCCGGACATATAATCAGGTTCATGTCTTAAAAAAAGAATAGCGAGAACAAACATCAGAACCGGACCAATAATCCAGTTGAGCAATAAAGAAATGCCGATTACTTTTTTATCCTTGAAAGCCAATGGCAGGAGAGTATAATCAACCTTTGCCAGGGGCGGATACATCATCAGAATGAGACCGATGGCCAGAGGAATATTAGTGGTTCCAAGAGACTGTGAATTGATGATATCAGGAATAGCCGGGAAAAAATGCCCCAAAGCAATCCCTGTCCCCATTGCCAGAAAGATCCATAAGGTAAGATAACGGTCTAAAAATTTTAATCTGGGCTGCATGATTATCTTTTGATTTTAGAAAAAACATACAACATTTCTTCTGCAATTTGTAAGCTTCTTTCAGTGTATATTGCTGACTGTTCCGGTGTGTTATCTGAAATCTTTGGATCTTCAAAGGTGATCGGAATTCTTTTTTCCGCACCAGGGATAAAAGGACATCCGTCGTCTGCCTGCGAACAGGTCATAATTGCTGCAAAATCAGATACAGGGTTGAACGGACTGTCATATTTTTTAGAAAAGCCAATGATCGGAAGGCTGTTATCATCATATTTTAGAGCATATACCGGGTTGGTGGTATCAGCAATGCCGAAAACTGAAAAGCCCTGTTCTGCTAAAACTTCTGCAATCTTAGGAAATAATGCCGTTGTTTCCGTTCCTCCGGAATAGCAATGAACTTCCGGAACGGCAAAGAAAGAAGCCGCTGTCTGTGCCCAAACCTGTGCCAGATGGCTCCGTCGCGAATTATGAGTACAGATAAAATTCAGATTAATTTCTTTGCGGTCATCCACCTTTTGCTGGATAAAATGAATCAATGGTGCCAGAATCTCTTTTCTATGACTCTCTATATTTTCCCATTTAAGAGATTGAATCGTGTTTAATAATTCCTGATACATAAGATTTTAATAAATTAACAGCAGCCGGATCCCGGAGTGCAGGCCGATGTTGGGTTTACAGATAGTTCGGACAGATTTTTCTTTTGTTTTTCAGCAGGAATTCCGCAGGCTTCCCTGGCAAGACAGGCTGTTGTTTTATTTTTCAGCACGAAATTTTTTCCGTTAAATTCAAGGTCATATTTACCAATGGTGTCTCCCTGGTATTCAACTTCAATTTCAGAGTCTTCAATTCCAAGTTTTTCTTCGGAAAGCTGAATGATATGAAGTAATTTTCCAGGTTTCAGACGATGTTCATAATCATCAGCATCCCATAGCTGGAAATTAACTACTTTTTCATTTCTGATAACCCCGCCGCAGTCGATGAAATTTTTTGTGATCTGACCCACTTCTGTTACATGGAAATGTTCAGGAACAAAATTTCCGTTTTCTAATTGAAATTCAACATTTTCCAATGCCGGTAGAATTTCTTTGATTTCTGATAGTCTCATAGTAGATTAAAATTGAGTGTTATAATTTTATAATGATATATTGCAATATTACGATGTTTGTGTTCAAAAAAATGCCTTAACAGCATTGTTTTATAGTAACATCCTGATTAAAAAACAGGTTGAATTCATTCTGAAACTGTTTCCATGTACTTTCATTAATGCAGTAACATACAGACTTTCCTTCAATGGAACCTTTGATGATTCCAATATTCTTAAGCTCTTTTAAATGCTGGGAAATGGTGGCCTGTGCCAATCCAAGTTCTTCAACGAGATCATTACAGATACATGCTTTTTGATTAATGATGTACTGTAAAATTGCGATTCTTGCCGGATGTCCCAAAACTTTAAGCAGAGAAGCCAGCTTATTTTGCTCGTCAGTATAAATTTCTGTTTTAGTAACTCCCATTGTTGTATTTTATATTGCAATATTACGATGATAAATTAATTAGGCAATGAAAAAATTTCATAATTTTCATTATTGAAATTTAAACTACTGATTGTCATTGTTTTAAATTCAATAAATCATGTCTGAAATAAAAAAGATGAAGCCTGTTTTTGCCTCATCTTTTAATTTATTGTTAAGGTAAACTCATCTTTATGCCTTGTTCGGGGAAAATGTAATTTACTTTTAAAGGATTGTTTTTCAATAATTCCATTTTGATCAATTCAGGATTATCGCCTGTCGGCTTTCTGTGAGTAACCACAATATTAAGGCCTTCAAGGCTGCTCTGTCCGGTCTTTTCTTTAAGTTTACTCAATTCCTCAGTCAGCAGATTAGGAGTAAGGTGCCCAAACAGAAGATGTTCCGGCTGACTGTTAGGGAAGGAAACTTCAATTAATATTGTATTGAGCTGTTTTTTCTTAACAAGTGGAGCTGCCACGTTCCAAAGTTGGTCAAGACGGTCAGATTTTTCTATACGGTCAGCACCTGTATCTCCCAGATAAAGCAGATAATGATTCTCTCTTCTTACCAAAGCAGCACTGCTTTTATAAGGATTTACATGGCTTAGTTCATAGCCGGTTATAAAAAAAGGAGTTTTAGGTGCGGGAATTTCAGTTCCTGTCTGCAACTCATTATAATGGTATTTTCCAAGGATAGGTTTTTGCCCCTGATCAGCAAAATTGATCCAGGTATCCGTGATAAAGTAGTGATTCTGGAGAATCTGAATCACAGGAGCTATCGCAAAAATATCTTTCTTCGAATCGGCCGGAGAATTGATGATCAGCCCTGATAAATGATCCAGGTGGCCGTGAGATACAAAATATCCTTTGATCTGATCTTTTAAAACTGTTTCTGTAGGTCCTTCAAGGCTTTTCATTTCGATTGCTTTCCGGATTCCGGCATTTACCGTACCGGCATCAAGGCAGAGAAATGCATTGTCTTTCGGGGCGCCTACCAGATACGCTGATAAATTGTCTTCCTGTTCACCACCATATATTCCTAAGGGAATTACATCAAAATTCTGTGCCTGGCAAACCATATTCAGAAGAACCAATAAAGAAAGTGCTGTTTTTTTCATAATACGTATAATAGAAAACCACCTTTTTCGGGATGGACAGGGCAAATTTACGCTATTTTTTGACGATGGGCATTCTCTATTAGTAAAGCCTGCTGAAAATCAGCAGACTTTATTTTTAATATCATTTTTACTGAGGTTGTTGCTGTGTTACACAATGTACCATTCCGCCATTGGCAAATAAATTCCGGCAGTCTATACCAACCACCTGTTTGCCAGGATAAAGCTGTTGGATAATATTGTTGGCAACTGCATCGTTAGGGTCGTTATAATTAGGAACCAATACACGGTTATTCGCAATATAATAATTGATATACGAAGCACGCCCTACATTCTTTCCGTACGTTGTAATTACATCATTTCTTGTTAAAGGTACTTTTACAAAGTGATAGGCAGCTCCGGTTTTTGTGGTTGCATCATACAGTTTATCAATATCTCCGTCCGGTACCTGCCAGTAGGCCAGATCATCAGGACTCATTGTAATAATGGTGGAAGAATTGGCAAACCGGGCAAAACCATCAATGTGCATATCGGTAATATCAAGGCCGGCTTTTCCATTCAGCCAGATAAATTTGGTTACTCCGAGGTTTTTAGTAAATATAGCCTCTGCCTGTTGTTGCGTCATTCCCGGATTCCGGTTGTTATTCAGGATAGAACTTTTACAAGCCATCAACACTCCGTTTCCGTCAATTTCCACACTTCCGCCTTCATTGATCATCACTGAGTTAAGATTGATTTTTGGTATATTGGTATCGGCTGCTATTTTAGAAGGTATTACGTTACATTTGCTGTAATCGGCTTTGTTTCCCCAGCCGTTAAATCCCCAGTCCTGAATGAATAACTGCCCGTTCTGGTCTTTTACATAGATAGGACCATTGTCTCTTACCCAGAAGTCATCGGTTTGATAAAGCTTAAAATTGATATTGGTCAGGGGAATACCGGCACTGTTTAATAGTCCTGTAATCCGATTTTTTTCTGTCCCGTCATAGGCAATGATATGAACCTTTTCACTTTGTACAAGTTCTTTGGTCATCGCTACCCAGGTGGCATCCAGTCTGTTGCGGTAAGTCACTCCATACTGATACTGATGCGGCCATTGCAGCCAGGTTCCTTCATGTGGAGCTGATTCTTCAGGCATTTTGTAAATAGCTGTTTCCGGATTTGCAGTGCCCGGAATTTCTGATAGCTCTGCAGCAGAACATGAAAATAAAAGAAGAGGTAATAAAGGGAACATAATTTTCTTTTTTTGCATAACTGATCTATTTTTAACAGGGCAAAATTAGATCAGCAAATGTTTTGAAAGTTGTCCTAAATTGACAACTTACTTCAATGGTAATAAAATATAGGTCAACTGTTTTTCCTGGCCGTCTTCATTTTCAGCATGATTTTCATACTTTTCAATGATAGGAGAATGTGAGAATTCAAGATCTGAATTCAAAATCCAGCGGGAATAGATTTTCGTATACGTGTCGTCTATTGTTTCGTAGCTTCCATGATGGATAAAGCGGGCGTATTTACCTCCAAATATCATTTTTGAAGGAAGCTTTTTATTTCCGGATTGAACGGATGAACATGCATCATAGCGGCAGTTGATTTCTGTTTTTATTAATGGTTCATCGGCTATAACTCCAAAATATTCTATCCCGGAGTCAGGGAAATCATTTTCCATGAACTTTTCCCACAGCACTTCAATCTCTTCATTGTTATAACAGGTATTAATGCTCTGATAATATACCTGGACAGGTTTCAGATAAACAATTTCGGGTTCCACCAAGACCTCTGAGGTAACAGGAATGATGGCACCTTCACAAAGGAGTTGTTCTTTACTTTGTCTTGCCGCTTTAGGGGAAATCCCGAAATGTTGTTTAAAAGCTTTGGAAAAGGAAGCGATATTGGCAAAACCAACTTCAATGGCAATGGAGGTAAGATTTTCCTGGGTATAAAGAATGCGTTTATAGCCATTTTCTACTTTTAATCTTTGCTGGAAAGCACCTATTGTCTCCCCACAGCTGTACTTGAAAATGCGCTGGATATTCCGGTAAGAATAATGAGAAATGTCTTCCAGTTCCTTTACAGAAACAGGCTGGTCGTAATTCTTCTCCATGAAATTGATAACTCTGTAAATACAATTCAGGTTGTCTTCCATAAGCATTGAAATTTTTCCGAAACTGGTGATATGAAATAAATTACAAATAAAAGAAATAAAAAAATATCTTGACAATATTGTAATTTAGCTTTCGGTAAAAATAGATTTAAAAAAAATGAATTTTACCGCTCTAAAACGAAAAACCAAGAAATACTATTAAATATGGAAAAAGATTTGTCAGAATTAACGGATCAGGAGCTGATAGAGAAAAAAAGAACTATTGAAGCCAGAAATGTTGTGAATGCTATCATCCTGGGGGTATTGGCTGGAATTGCTATTTATAGTACCATAACCAAAGGGATCAGTTTCACTACTTTTTTACCGATACTTCTTGCTTTTTTTGTGGCCAACAGCTGGAATAAAGGTAAGAAAGGCTTGAAAAGGGAAATGGACTCCAGAAATGTGAAGTAATGCAGGAATTTAACAGAAAAACAGAAACTGGTGCTGTAGCCTATTTTCCGTATTGCATCAGAAAAGGAGATGTAAAAGGAGCATTAAGCTGTTTTCATCCTGAAGCAGTCTACATAGACCGAGATGGAAGAGAGTGGAGAGGGCTTGAGCAGATAGAAAAGGCAATGAATGAGATTTGCCGCTTACAACTGGATATTCAAGGTGAAACTCCACATATCACTGTTGTAAATGATCTGGCTATGTGGCAGGATCAGTGGGAAATAACGGGAACTGCTCCGGATGGGCATTCTATTCATATGACAGGCAACACTTCCTGTATCATGAAAAGAAATGAAGAAGGAGAGTGGCTGTGGCTGGTTGACAATCCTTTCGGTTCTGCTGTGCTTAAAAATGACAATCTGGTATAAAGTCTTTCAGAAACAAATAAAAAACCTTCAGATGAACTGAAGGTTTTACTTTTATATTATTTTACTGATTTTAGTTGCGTAAGAATTGGCCGATTCCGGGAGAATCGAAAGTGAATGCATTCTGATTTTCAGATTTATCAATTTTATTGCTGATGGTTAATGCCCATAATACAAGCTCTTTGCAGAAATTCTGATCTTCTCTGCTCAATTCAGAGGCATTTTCATCCACCACAGTTGTCAAAGGTTCTATCTTGTCAAGTTTAGCATAAAATTCTTCATCCGTATCATTGTAGTTAAGTTCTAAATGATTTTTGTTAAACCATCTGATCAGGTCAGTGTATGGAGTTTTGATTCCTTCTTTTTCCAGTTTTGAAATACGTGGGAACAGGCTTTCAAATTGGGTCATTACCGCTTTGTCAATTAAGATTTTGGCCACGTAATCTGCTCCTTCCTGTTCTCCTTCATAGACCAGCTCAATTTTACCTGTGATGGATGGAATGATCGACATAAAATCTAGCAGACGTACAGTGGTTCTCTCTGCTCCGGATTCAATTAAACGTAATTTGGCCGCTGCCACTAAATTTTCCATGGCACTGATGGTCAAACGGGCACTGACACCGCTTTTGGCATCCACATATTCGCTGATACGGGCTGCAAAAGCCACCTCTTCCAAAAGATCTTTCGCCAGATCAGGAATCAGGATCTGTTCTTTATCTTCAGCAGAAATCAATGCTTCCTGTTCTGTAATTTGTCTGGCAAGAGCAATAGTTTTTGGATAATGGGTGAAGATCTGAGATCCTATTCTGTCTTTCAGCGGCGTTACAATACTTCCTCTGTTGGTATAATCTTCCGGATTGGCGGTAAAGACAAACTGAATATCAAGTGGCATTCTCAGCTGGAATCCACGGATCTGAATATCTCCTTCCTGTAAAATATTAAACAAAGAAACCTGGATTCTTGCCTGCAGATCCGGTAATTCATTTAAAACAAAAATAGAACGGTTGGCACGCGGAATCATTCCATAATGGAGTACCCGTTCGTCGGAATAGGGAAGTTTCAGGGTTGCAGCTTTAATAGGATCAATGTCACCGATTAAGTCAGCCACATTTACATCGGGAGTAGCCAGTTTTTCATAGAAACGGTGAGAACGGTGTACCCATGAAATCGGAGTTTCATCTCCCAGTTCAGCAATCAGATCTTTGGCAAATTTTGAAATGGGCTGAAACGGGCTGTCATTGATTTCAGAACCTTTTACAATAGGCATATATTCATCAAGCAAATTAACCATGCTTCTTGCAATCCTGGTTTTTGCCTGTCCGCGCAGTCCCAGTAAATTGATGTGGTGTCCTGCAAGAATTGCCTTTTTCAGTTGGGGAACAACAGTGTCTTCATAGCCCCAAAGCCCTTCAAATACAGGTCCTTTAGATTTGATTCTGGCAATTAAGTTGGCCTGGATTTCCTCATTAATCGTTTTGTGAGTATAACCGGATTTTTTTAATTCTTTGAATGTAATATCGTTTTTCATTGTCTTGTAATACTATTTATCTGATGAGATTTTTATTTTTAAATAATGTAAAATCTGATCTTTATATTCTTCTTATTCTGTTTTTTTCGTAATCTTCAAAAATCATCTGCCCTAATCCTGAAAGTCCGGTCAGGAACGCCTTTCCTTTATTCTGGGCTGTAAACTCCTCCACGAACTGACGCAGATAAGGATCCTGGGCAATCATGAAAGTCGTGATAGGAATCTTCAGTTTTCTCGCCTGTGCTGCTCTGTTGAAACACTGGTTGACAATCTTTTCATCCAGCCCAAAGCTGTTCATATAAAACTCACCGCTGGGCAGCTGAATACAGCTGGGTTTTCCGTCGGTGATCATAAAAATCTGTTTGTTGGTATTTCTTTTTCTGCGAAGGATGTCCATGGCGAGTTCCAGACCTGCAACGGTATTGGTATGATAAGGACCGACTTTTAAATAGGGAAGGTCTTTGATCTTAATCGGCCATGCCTCGTTTCCAAAAACAATGATATCAATGGAATCTTTCGGATATTTCCGTTTGATCAATTCCACAAGTGCCATGGCCACTTTTTTGGCCGGAGTAATCCGGTCTTCACCATATAAGATCATAGAATGGCTGATATCAATCATCAGAGCAGTACTCATCTGTGCCTTATGTTTGGTTTCCTCTACGATCAGATCTTCCTCTGTGAGACGAAGGTCTGAGATTCCGTTGTTGATCTGTGCATTCTTTAAACTTTCGGTCATGTTCACAGCAGCAAGATCGTCTCCATATTGGAAAGAACGGTTTTCGCCATCACGTTCATCTCCGATTCCTGTTTTATGGGTACGGTGATTTCCGGCTCCGTTTTTCTTGAGTTTCCCAAAGATCTGATCCAGTGCATATTCACGAAGGGCAGCTTCCAGTTTCGGGGTTAATATATTTTTACCTTTTCCACCTCCAGTATTGCCTTCTTCAGGATCTTCTTCCCTGATATAACCTCGTTTTTTCAAATCCTCTTCAAAATCCTGAAGGGTATACTCATCACTGAAAATATCATATTCCTGATCAAGCATGTCCAGCCAGTCGAAGGCTTCTTCAATATCTCCGGAGGTATGGGTAAGCAGATCTTTGAAAACATCAAAGACACGGTCAAAATGTGATAACTCCTCCGGCACATGTTTGCTGAATATAAAGCCTTTTCCCGGATTAAAATTTTTATCTCTCATAAGATGATAAAGCGGTTTTTGCAGTTAATTGCTTTTGAATATTCAGAGAATTCGGTGAATGGTCTGAAGTATTCTTTAATTCCTTTCAAACTGAAAAGTTAGGAAAATATCACCTCATGATTCCCTTAGAAAAATAGAAAATACTAATGATTATGATATGGAATCGAAATATAATTCTGGGCTTTTTTTGCTTCCTGTGAATTTTACATCCTGAACTTTATCAAAGTTTTGTGAGTTTGTAATGTGTTTATTTTCACATGTTTGAATTGTTTTTTTGAATGAAATAAACAGAAAAAGAACATTTTGCCGCAAGCCCGCTTTTTTGCTATTGATCTAAAAAAATAGATTTACATACATAAAACTGAGTGTTGACAAGCCATTTTAATTGTAAAAAGAATTAAATTCTGTCTGTTTTATCAAATATTCATTATTAGTAAGAAGACAAAAATTACTTTAACTTTGCCAGTTAGATAATATATGGCTATTATGAAATTGCTGAAAATAATGCTATATTGTTGAAGACTAATATCTAATGGGCTTATCTGGTCAGGAAATTAATTTAACTGATAAACAAATATGAAAAATAAATTCTTAAATTTTAAATTGAGAAAACTTGTTCATTACTCATTGATCCTTTGTATTTTACTGATACAGGTGATTATTGCCATATTTTTCTACAACGAATTTGTCAACGGGAAAAAGCTGAAGTTTATAAAAGATCAGCTTGAAGAAAGCCGTGCCCTGGGAGGATTAACTGATAATTCCAGAAAAGATTTTATGGATGCACAGGATCATCTTCAGAAATATATGGCTACTCAGAATAACGATGATCTGCAGCTCTATTTCCAGTCGCTGAGAAAACTTAAAACTAATTTTGATAAGATTGGTGAGTATGAAAGTACAAGTCCAAGATTGAAAAAAAATCTGGCTCTTCATAGTCAGGATACCTTAAAGAATGCAAAACTGAAGACATTAATAGACTCAGTGTACCAAACCTCCCTCAATCCACCGGCAAAAATTGAGGACAAACAGTATGAACCTGCCAAGTATAAAAACGATTTTGAAGATTTCAATATTCAGACCCGTACATATGCGGATACCATTAAAAAGAAAGGCTTTTTCGGGCGTTTAAAAGATGCGGTAACAGGGAAAGTAGATGTTCAGAAGGAGAGTACTGTAATCACAATGACCAATAACAAGACTCTGGATATTTCTCAGGTAAAATCCAAAATGGACAATACCCTAAAATCTATGGACAAGCATTACGCTGCCGAAGTAAAAAAGGTTCAGCTGCTTGCGGCCATTAGTCAGAAGAATAATTTACAGTTTTACAGCAATTTCAGTAAGCTGCTGGTATATAGTAATAACTTAATAGAGGTTTACGAAAATGCCATCAAGGATTTTCAATCTGAACTGGAAAAAGAATACAACGACCAAAGTTCTAATAATAACAAGATAAGAACCTATCTGGTATTGGGGCTGATGGTTTTGATGTTTATTGTTTCTATTCTGATTATGTACTTTACAAGAATGGCGTTTATCTATGAACAGAAACTGGATGCTGCCAATAAAGAGATTAAAAAGAATCTTAATTTCAAAAACAGGATTCTGGGAATGTTAAGTCATGACCTGAGGTCTCCTTTGAAAATCATCAATATTTTCATTGACAAAATCCACAGAACTACCGAAGATGAAACGATAAAGGATTATCTTAAATCCATCAAGTTTACCAACAGTACCTTGCTTCTGCAGTCTAATCAGATTCTGGAATATACCAAAAATGAAAATGCTGAAAAAGAGCTTATACAGTCGGTTTTCAATCTTAAAGATGAAATCAGTTCTATTGTAAAGGTCATTACTCCATATCTGGAAACGAGAAACAACAGGTTTGTGGTGACAGACAGAATCCCTGAAAATCTGGTGGTCTATTCGGATAATATCAGAATCAATCAGATTTTTATGAATATTCTTGGTAATGCCAACAAGTTTACGGAAAACGGACAGATTGATCTTGTATTGGCTACAGAATCTCTTGGAGAAAATAAAATTTGCCTGATCACAACAGTAGCAGATACGGGAGTAGGAATATCAGAATCTGATCTTGGTAAAATTTTTGATCCTTATTATCAGGGTATGGTTTCTGATGAAGTAGATAATCTGGGAGCAGGACTTGGACTTAACCTCGTAAAAGAAATTGTAGAGCTTTTTGACGGCAATATATCGGTTGAAAGCAAATTACATAAAGGAACTAAAGTGACATTCAGGATCAATTTAAACAGTAATAATAATGGAAACACCAATACAAAGTAAAGAGATTATATTCCTTCTGGCAGACGATCATAGCATTGTACGCCAGGGAATGGAGATTGTTATCAGCGATATTGTTCCTAACGCCAAAGTTTATCAAACTTCATCCTTACATCAGGTATTGGAACTCATAGAATCGAAAGGAATCGAGATGGCTGTTATTGATGCCCATTTCCCGGATGGAAACAGTCTTCATATTTTACCACAGATGAAAAGCGTAAATCCTGATATTAAAATTTTGATTTTTACAGGACTTGAAGAAGAGCTGCACGGCCTTAAATTCATTAAAGCCGGTGCTGACGGCTACCTGAGTAAACTGAGTGAGGAGGAAGACGTAAGAAAAGCAATTACAACCTTCATCGAAAAGGGAGAGTACTTCTCTGATCTTCTGAGAAACCTGCTGGTACAGTTTGTTTACAATCCGGATCTGATAAGCCCGCTCAACAGTTTAACCAAAAGAGAAATGCAGATTGCAGAACTTTATGCTGAAGGATATGGAAACCTGGAAATTTCAAACAGTCTGAATATCAAACAAAATACAGTAAGCACAATCAAAAAAAATATCTTTGAAAAACTTAAGATTGAAAATATGGTTGAGCTTGTGGACCTTGTCAAAACCCACCATAAACTATAGTGTTTTTTAAGGTGATCTCCACTTCTTATTGTCAGGGTATTATATTTCATCGATAAATATCTATAAGTCGATCGACAAGTATCGATGGGGTTTATAGAAGATTTTATTTGGAAATGTTGTTCCTTTGTAATGTAAAATTTAAGTAATGAAAAACAACTGAGAAATGTTTTTTTAACTTCTTAAGTTTCACACGCAAAAAACAACAAATGATGTAGCTATTTTACAAATAGTAAATGGTAGTTATAGAAACACAAATGATGAAAAATTAATAAACACTGATGAAATTAAAGAAGTGTATGAATAACCTTAAACGGACTTCTTAAAAAAGCCAAATGATCAGAAAAAAACACAAACACATATAGTGAGGTTCAGTTAATAGGTTACAGTACAAACACAAAAAGGAGGCGCGCAGCCTCCTTTTGTGTTTTTTATCAAATGATAAACAAATGTGGCTCTCCATCTCTTATTTTTGTATCAAAAAAGATGTCAGAAGAAAAAGATTTGGCCCTACTGATTCAGAATATGGAACCAGTATTGAATACCGGCGAATATGTATTTTGTACTGTTGAAACTCTAGCAGCAATACCAGACCTCGAAAAGGTTCTGTTTTTTTTCCGGGAAAATGAAGCCGTTACCATTGTGGTAGAAAAAACAGTAGCAGATGAATGGAATATGAATTACAGCTATATTTCTTCATGGATTACTCTTACAATTCACTCTTCTCTGGAAGCCGTAGGGCTTACTGCAGCTTTTGCCAATGCCCTGAAAAAGGAAAATATCAGCTGTAATGTAGTTGCCGCTTACTTCCATGATCATATTTTTGTAGCCCGGAAAGATGCTGAAAAAGCGATGGATGCCCTGTATGCATTGAGATCAGCTCAGAAGCTGTAAATTATTTTCGAAGAAATTGTATTTCACCTTTTAAAATGTCTATTTGAGCTGCTAAAATGTCCTCTTGATAACGAAATTGAGTGTTCTGCCTGTTTTTGTGTTTTATGTTTGCACCATAATCATACAAAAATAAACAACAATGAAAACAATCAGAAAAATCTCAGCCTTAAGCTTATTATGTTTAACGCTTTTCACTGTAGTAACAGTCTCCTGTACTGAAGAAAATGAGCCTCCCACGACGCAGGAGATACAAAACAGAAAACACCAGACTGCCAAAACCCAATTCATAACCGTTAAAGGAAATGCCATCGCATACCGTGTTTTAGGAAAAGAAGACGGAATTCCTTTGGTTCTCCTTCCGGGATTAGGCGGCTCAATGGATGACTGGGATCCTGCAGTGACGGATGGACTGGCTAAAAACTATAAAGTCATTATATTTGATAACAAAGGAGTCTCTTCCTCAAAAGGAACCACTCCCAACACAGTTCAGGCGATGGCCGACGATGCGGTAGACTTTATTAAGGCTTTGAACCTGACCAAAGTGAATATCATGGGATTTTCTATGGGAGGATTTGTCGCACAGCGAATAGTGCTTACCAATCCCTCACTGATTAATAAAGTGATTTTAACAGGTACAGGCCCTCAGGGAGCCATAGGATTGTCTAATCTGCCCAATATTATTGCCGGAACCGCTGGCTTAAGTCCTGAAGCTTCATTCCTGAAATTTGGTTTTACAGAATCTGCTCAGAGTATTGCGGAAGGAAAAGCTTCTTTTGCAAGAGTTCAGCTTCGTACGACGGACAGAGACCTTCCTTTAAATGATGCTGCCTCCGGTGCTCAGTTTACTGCAGTATTAAGCTGGGCCCAGCCTGATGCTGATGCGCTTACGGAAATAGAGAAGATTAAAAATCCGGTACTGATTGTACATGGTGAAAATGATCTTCCGGTATCTGTTCAGAATGCTAAAAATATGGCTCAGCATTTAGACCATGCAGAGCTGGTGATTTTCCCGGATTCAGGACATGCTTCTTTTTATCAGTATCACGATATATTTGTTGCGAAAGCTACAGAATTCCTAGGAAAATAAATCTGTTCTTAAAAAATTATAACAAGAAGACCCGCTGATGAACAGTGGGTCTTTTTTTACTGATATTAGGATTAGCTGAATTTCTTCACAGCTTCTTCGCTTACCGGAGTAAAAAAGTTAATCATATTGCCATCCGGATCACAGAACAGGAGAGATCTGTTTCCCCAGGGCATCGTGGTCGGCTCCTGAATAATTCGGGAAGTCATACTTTTAATCCTTTCGTATTCTTCGTCAACATTTTTAACCATAAATTCAATAATGGTTGATTTTGTCCCTGCGAAATCTGTAAGACCTTCCGAAAACATCTGCATGGTCCGGGTACTTCCGATAGCGATTGTGATAGAATCAGCAGAGAGTTCTGCAAAATCTTCCGTATACCAGGTGGCAGTTATGTCTGTAACCTGTTCATAAAATGCTACTGTTGCTTTGATGTCTTTACTGATGAGTCTTAATGAGGTAAGTTTCATAAATACTATTTGTTTAAACTAATTTTAAACAAAGGTAACAGGTGTTTATGACAACAGCTTGTCAGTAGAAATCAAGCTCTTTAATCTCAAATATGATTAATAAAAATTAGCGATATGAATTAATCGCTTAATATCAGTAATCTGGATTTTCCTTCCTTCAGATCTGATCAGTTTTTCCTGCTTGAAATCATTGATGATACGGGCTAAGGTTTCTCTTGCAGTTCCCACCACATTGGCAAGATCCACACGGGAAAGGGTAATGAATACTTCATGGTCAGGTGTGTCATTTGATGTATACTTATCATGAAGAATCAGTAAGCTGAGAGCTGCTCTTTCACGGACTGTACGGTGGGATAAAACTGCAATAAGGTTCGCCATTACGCTGAATTCATGGCTTAAAGATTTCAGCAGCAGCCTCGAAAGCACTGATGACTGGCTCAGAATATCCAGAAAACTGTCTTTTGAAATAAATGAGATCACAGAATTTTCAAGGGTTGAGGTCGTATCTCCGTAAGATTCATTGCTCAGAATGGCAGAATATCCGAAAAATTCACCGGAACTGTAAATGTAAATAATCTGCTCCCTTCCGTCATTATCTACCTTGTATTTCTTTATTTTACCTTCGTTCAGGTAGTAAACGCCATTGGGTTTCGTTCCGTCAGTAAATATGGGTTCATTTTTACGATAGTTCCTGGTTTTCATAGCTCCTGTAAGAAGATTTTTATCATACTCAGGGAGTTCATCAAAAAGATACTGATTGTTAAAAATAAATTTTGAGATCATAATTTTTCTATACAGGATATTGGATGTACGTTCAGTTTTTAACTTAAATCACATTTTAAACCGATCTAAATCACAAGATTTTTTTCCTGAACGAATTACTTTTACAAAAGTAATGAAATTGATTCTGAAATAAGAAACAGAAGATCTCATAGAGGTCTGGAAGCGTTTTCAGAATCATCATTTATTACTAAAAAATAGGATTTTACGTTAAAGGGGAAATAGTAGATCTATAAAGAACACTGGATAAATATTTAAGCGGACATGTTTTTCACAGTTTGACGCTGACATTTCTAATTATTTTTTTTACTTATTTATTTTATCCGGTTGTTCTTTTCCTGAAGGAGAAGCTCTAATAGAAATTTAAAATGTTCAGACACAGAGGGAAAAACAGAACCTATTTTCACAATCTTAAGCTTGCATCAGTACTTTCATTTGTTGCAGGAATAGTGAATATTGCAGGTGTTTTATCTGTGAAAGTGCTTACTACGAATATAACCGGACATTTTGCCTTCTTTTCTGAAGAAATTCTTCTCGATCATTACAGCAAGGCACTCACTTATTTTATCTTTATTGTATGTTTTCTGGGAGGAGCATTTTCATCCAGTTTTATGGTTGAATTTTCGTCCGGACACAAAATGTTCCGTCCGCATCTCATTCCTTTGATCACCGAAATTCTGATTTTAGGTTTTGTAGGAATAACAGGTGACCAAACATTGAAAATCTCAATATCTCCTTATGCAATTGCCGGGCTTTTGCTTTTTGCAATGGGCGTTCAGAACTCACTGGTAACAAGAGTATCACAATCTGTGGTAAGAACCACTCATCTTACGGGCTTATTTACTGATCTGGGAATAGAGCTTTCAAAACTTTTTTTTAAGGAAAGGGAAAACGAAAAGAGGCAGCTTAAAAAGAATATCGCCCTGAAACTGGTGATTATCGCCTGCTTTTTTGCAGGATGTATGATTGGTGGTTTTGTGTACAGCATGATTCAGCTTAAAACACTGCTTGTAACTGCGGGATTGCTCTTTGGCGTAATCAGGTATGATAAGTTCCTGTACCGGTATTACGCTTTAAAAAGGAAATTCAGATAGAATACAATAAAAAAGGATATTCCGGTGTTGGGAATATCCTTTTTTAATTTATGGTGTTACAGGCTGGATCTCAAAAGTTTCCGTATCTGTTGTGTGGGCTGAAAAATAGCCTAATGCTCCGTTGCTGATATTACTCGGAGGATTAGCTGGAGTAGCAGTTCCGCCGTTGCCGCCCGAAATCTGAAGCAATGCACTGTAATAAGTAAACACATTGGTGTCGATAGACTGCATTTCCACATGAATTTTGTCTCCCGGCACTACTTCATGGTCGCGGCCCTTGTTATCGTCATTGGGAAGAATCAGAGGCTGTTGGTTCGGTAAGCCGTTATTGACATTGTCTGAAAAAGTATTCATGTATTTTTTTGGCAGATCATTAATCGTAAAACTGAAAAGATAACGGTTTCCTAATGGCATAGGGTCTGTAAAGAGTGGCAAAAGAGTGTAGGTGGTCTTATCACCAAATTTAAAAGAACTCTGTTCCAGTCCGTCAAAATATACTACCTCAGGCATTGTACTCTGAGCAGTATATTGTTTTCCTTCTGCCTGTATTTTTAATGTATACGTTCTGCCGGGCGTACCTACAAAAGTAGTGGTCTGATACATTCCGTTTCCTGTATAGTGAAGTGTTTCAGTCTGGCCTGTATCATCGCTTAAAACCACCTGGGCTCCGGTTACTGCAGGATACTGATTAGGTTCTGAAAATCCAACGGACTTTGTGATTTTTACAGTATAAGGTCCTGACTGATTGGTTACATTGCCTTCAATGACAATATTCCCGCTCTGATCGTTCAGATCCAGGTCTATTTCCTTTTCACAGGAGGTTAAGGCAAAGAGGGAAACTATGATATAAAAAGTATTTTTCATGAGTTAGAATTTGAAATTATAAGTGATATTAGGGACCCATCGGAATAAAGAGGTCTGCATGGCACGTGTTGTTCCCGGGCGGTCAGGATTGTCTTCGAAATTGATTGTATAAGCATTTTCTCTGCCGTACAGGTTGTAAATACCAAATGTCCATGAACCGCGGAACCGCTTATTGGAACTTGGTTCGTAAGTAGCACTCAGATCCATTCTGTGGTATGCAGGCATTCTGTCAGCATTTCTGTTGCTGTACTGGAAGACTGTTTGTCCGTTCAGCTCATATTTTCCGGTAGGGAAGGTAACTGCATTTCCGGTACTGTATACGAATAGCCCTGAAAAACTCCATTTCGGATTAAGCTGATACGTTGCAACGACGGATAAATCGTGGGTTTTATCCATTCTGGCGTTATACCATTCATTATTATTGATTCCGTTGATCTTTCTTTCTGTTTTAGAAAGGGTATAGGAGATCCATCCTGTCAGTTTTCCGCTTTTCTTTTTGGCAATGAGTTCCAGACCGTAGGCTCTCCCTTTTCCGAATAACAGTTCACTTTCTACGTCGGCTCCCGTGTCAAAGCCAATCTGAGCCCCGTTTTTAAAGTCGATCTGATTTTTCATGTCTTTGTAATAAACCTCAGCGTTCAATTCATAATTATTGTTGTTGAAGTTTCTGCTGTATCCTAAACTGATCTGATCTGCGATTTCCGGTTTTACCGTATAGCTGCTTCCTATCCACTGATCGGTAGGATTTCCACTGTTGCTGTTGCTTAAGAGGTGAAGATTCTGGGTGTTTCTGGAATAACCTCCTTTTACACTGCTCACTTCGTTGATGCGGTAGTTGGCGCTGATACGCGGTTCAATATTCACATAGGTCTTCCCGAATTTTCCTTTCTCTAAAAATTTACTGTCGGTTAGTACGCCATTCTCATAAGTATTGAATGTATCACCTCCCAGTACACTGAACATGGAAAGCCTTGCTCCATAATTGATGGTCAGCTTTTCCGTTGCTTTATAATCATCATTGATGTAAACAGCATTTTCCCACGAGTATCTGGGATTTCTGGCAAAGCTGCTCACCGTGGTACCGGAGGCACTGCTCGGAGTTAAGGTATGATAAATAGACTGCAGACCGAAACGTACAGAATGCTTATTTCCGGCAAACCAGGTAAAATCCTGCTTAAGATTCCAGTCACGGATTTTTGAATTTAAATCAAATACCGTATCATCATTTTTCAGACTGATTTTATAATCATAATTACTGTAAATAAATGAAGTGTTGGAGAATAGCTTACTGCTGATAATGCTGTTCCATCTCAAAGTGGCCGTTGTATTTCCCCAGTCTGTATTGAAAGTGTCTCCCAATCCCAGAACATCCCTTCCAAAATACCCGGACAGGTAAATACGGTTGTTTTCGTTGATCTGATAATTGGCTTTCAGATTCAGATCGTAAAAATATAATTTGTTGTCTTTATAATCTTTATTGGCTTTAAGAAAAAGATCCGCATACGTTCTTCTTCCCGAAACAATGAATGATGATTTTTCCTTTTGAATAGGCCCTTCCACACTCAGCCTGCTGCTGATAAGCCCGATTCCTCCGTTGACGTTATAATCTTTGTTGTTTCCGTCCTTCATTTTAACATCCAATACAGAAGAAAGACGTCCTCCGTATTGTGCGGGGCTGTTTCCTTTGATAATGCTGGCATCTTTCAGGGCATCACTGTTGAATGTACTGAAAAAACCAAGAAGGTGAGAAGCATTATAAACAGGAGCTTCATCCAGCAGGATCAGGTTTTGGTCGGTAGCACCTCCTCTTACACTGAACCCGCTGCTTCCTTCACCGTTACTTTTGATCCCGGGTAAAAGCTGTATGGTTTTCATGACATCTTTTTCACCAAAAAGTACAGGAAGTTTCTCTATATTTTTAATACTTAACGTTTCTGCTCCCATTTGAGCTGAGGTCAGGTTTTTATCCTTTTTGATACCCGTTATCACCACCTCATCAATGGCTTTTTCTACAGATTCTGATGGAAGCAGCGGAAGATCAAGTTTTATATTTTGATCCACATTGATCTTCTGCTCAAAATCCTGATATCCCGGGTAGGAAATAATCAGGGTATAATTTCCTTCAGGTAATGAAAGAGAATAAAATCCATATTCGTTGGCAACAACATTGATGCTGGGATCTTCGCTTACTTTTACAGAGACTCCGATGAGCAATTCCCCATTTTTTTTGTCTTTCACGGTTCCACTTACGGAATACGTTTGTTGGGCCATTGCCAGTGTACTGAAGCAGAGCGCAGCGGTGGCAGCGGTAATTTTTAGAAAGGATGTTTGCATTAGTTTATTTTAAAGTAGTAGATCTCTTGTCTATGAGTTAATGTTTTGATACTGTTCAATGAGTTGGATGAATAGGGGATTTGTTACAGGTAACAAATTAATTATGAAATAAATCCATGGGAAAAGCAGACTTCCGGAAATGATAATGACAAGGATAAAAGAGGACTGTCAGATAAAAAGCAGTGTTATACATTGTATATTAATTTATTGTTGTTTTTTAGTAGATTTTATTGAAAAACAAATTATTAACGACCGTTATTTAATTTTTATTATTATCCGGTATTAAAAAAGACACAAATGGGCTTTTATAAGACTGCAGGATGCTATCTGCTTCTGATCTGGCTTGGCAGGATATTGAATTTTCGTTTAAATGCTGATGAAAAATGTCTGGGATTTTTATAGCCGATATGGTCAGAAATTTCACTGATATTCAGGTCGCTGTCGAGAAGCATTTTTTTGGCCTGCTCCATTTTGAGATCATTCCAGAATCCGAAAACGGTAGTCCCGAAGAGCTCTTTGAATCCTTTCTTTAAAGTAAATTCGTTGGTTCCTACCAGATGGGCAAGATCATTCAGGGAACTATCTGCATTCAGGTTCTTTACAATATAATCCCTCACAGCGTACATTTTCTCTATATCTTTTTTCTGGAGAGAAGAAGATGAGGATTCATTGTCAACAAACTGTTCAAGCTGCAACAGAAGGAGTTCATTTACTTTAGCTTCAAGATAAATTCGTTTGAAAGTCCCTTTTCTGTTGCAGAGAATGATGTCGTTCAGAATCTGATACATATCATGGGTAATGCGGTTATGCCCGGCCTGTATGAGCGATGAATTCTGCTTATCAATCGAATTTCTGAATATTTCAAACAGTCCAGAATACTCAGGCAGAAATTTTTTAAAGAACTCAGGAGCAAGATTGATTTCGAATACATACATTTCCGGACCTTCGAATTCCATCCTGCCTTCCATATGATGCGCATAAATAATATTGTGCTGGTAGCTGTCAAACACTATTGTTTTTTGGAAGTTACCCGAAATGGCTTTGCTTTTTCCTTTCAGGGTAAAATGCATTTCTACCGAATCAAAATCACTCTCAAGGTACAATTGAAGCGGTTTATTCAATACAATATTCCCAAAACTGATGTGGACATGGGTAAAGCTTATTTCGTGATAAAAACCATTTCCATAAGGAGGAGTCAGCTGGGTAATGGATTCCTGGATGCCTCCATCATCTAAGAAATAAGAGGAAGGATAATCCCGCTCCATAAGTATGTTTCCAAAGTTTTCATCATATAGCCGTACTGTCATTTCCTTTTGTTTGTTTGAATTTCCTTTTTACGGACTTTTTATTCCGTTTTACAGACCCTTTCTGTTGAATGTTTAGACTAAGTTTGCACAAAGGTAATAATTATTTAGAATCATTCTTAATAATTAAATTGCTTTTAAATAAAAGAAAGAAATAATGAAACGATGTACATCTTATATACAATTAATTATTAAAAATTATGAAATATTCAGGTAAAATAAACTGGTCTTTTGCTGCAGCAATAGCAGTGTCACTATGTTGGATTATTGGTGATATTTATGTTGCCGGATTTGATCCGGATCCATCAGATTATCCTTTGTTTTCAAAAACCTATGCAGATCAGGTAAATCTGGAATTTGCAACTTTAATGCTGGAAGGTTCCACTCCAAGGCTGATGTTTGGAGCTTTGATTGGTGCTCTTACCGGGCCTTTACTGCTTCCTGCCACGTGGCTGGTGTATCAGTTTTTCAAAGACACTCAAAAATGGTATGCAGTCTTTGTGTATTGGATCCTACTGGCAGGGGCGGTTTTATCACCTTTAGGACATGCCGGATTTTTCTATGTGGGGGAGATTTATAAAGCAGTTTATCATACAGACTCAGCCTCTCACCCTTATCTTCTGGAGATGGGAAGAGGTTTCATGAAAATGCTGAACATTGCCTGGGGAGCAGCCATTGGTGTACTGGCAGTGGGATGGATTTCCTTTGCTGTTTGTATTTCTTTTCAATAAAACCCTGTTGCCGGGGTGGATGGCTCTGCTGACACCATTTGCGCTTACTTTGTTTATCATTCCTATAAAAAATCTTTTACCGCTTCCTTTTTCAGGATGGGTAGGAGGTGCCATATTCAATATTGCCTATCTGACATTTTTCAGTTCACTGCTTTTCTTTTTCAGAAAGAAATTGCTGAACAGGATTTAGCTATAAAAAATATAACCATGATCTAAACTTGAAATAAATGGAGAGGAAAGCCTTTAAATCTTAGAATTTAAAGGCTTTTTTACATTAAAAACTATCTTTTTGGGAATATTGATCGGAATATTAACCTTATTTGGCTGGGAATTAAGCGGAAGAATATGGAAAATCTGAAAATTTGGTTAAGAAAAAATGCTTCTACGGCAGTACTTACCGTATTGTTTATTATCGTTTTGGTGAATAAAGATGCAAAGGCATGGCTGATGAGGCAGGTGGCTTCCACCGGAATTCTCAATTCCAGCATATCAGAACCACAAAAAAAACAGAATAATGCAGCCAAAGTTTCCTATGCCGGATGGATGCTGAAAAATGAAGAAGGAAAAATTGTAGATACTTCTGCTTTACAGAACAAAGTGGTCTTTATTAACTTTTGGGCATCGTGGTGCCCTCCGTGCCGTGCCGAGTTTCCGTCTGTTCAGAAACTGTATGACCGGTACAAAAGCAATCCCGATATGGTATTTCTTACAGTGAACCTTGATGATACTCCTGCTCCTGGGAAATCTTATTTAAAGGAAAAAGGCTTTACAGTTCCTTTTCTTACACCGGCTGGAAATATACCTGATGTATTGTATAGCGGCTCTCTGCCCACAACGGTGGTACTGGATAAAAAAGGAGAAATACGCCTGCATCATAAAGGAGTGGCGGATTATAGTAAAGATTCATTTTATAAACAGATTGACGAATTGTTGAAAGAAAAGCCATAATTTTTAATAATGATGATTCCCTTTATACTGCCTGCTGTTACCGCAATAGAAACTGAAATTCTTAAAGAAAAAAGCGCCGTGCAGAACTTTCCAAAAGTTATAGCTTTTCCTTTTTCTGAAAACTATAAAAGGCTGGTTACTCAAATAAAAACAACAGAAATATCTTCTGAAACCATTCTGTACAATTCAGTGGATGCAGTCAATGAAAATAAAGAATTTAACTTGCCGGAGTACTGGTGTTTTGCTGGCAACGGACAAGGTGACCGATGGTTTCTGGACAGGGATCAGAAGGTTTTTTTCTATGATCATGATGATGACGGGAAGCTGAAGCCGATGCATATTGATTTTGAAGAATGGCTGCAAATGGCATTCATTATCCGTCAGCTGGATGGCTGTTTTGATCAATATGACCATATCCCGGAGCCGGTTCGTCAGGAGTTTTATAAAGCCCTGAATACCATTCATCCTACATTAAGTGATTTGTATCCGTTTACATTGTAACGGTGGTTTCTACCCATAATAATCTGAAGGTTTTTTCTTACATTTATCTATACCAATTACAACATCCAAAGATCTTATGAATATTCAACTCTTTTCAAAAAATGCTTTAGTAGGAGGGGCAACCCAGGGAATTGGTGCCGGAATTGCCATTGAATTGGCAAAATGCGGAGCCAATGTTACCGTTATGGCTCGTAATGAAGCCAAACTTAAAGACTTTGTTTCATCTCTGCCGGTCATCAATACTGATCAGAAACATGGATATCTGGTAGCAGATTTTTCAGATTTTGAAAGTTATAAGAAAATTATAGCAGAATTTTTTACTAATCATTCTGTAGATATTCTGGTGAATAATACCAACGGTCCGGAACCCGGCCTGGCAGCTGATAAAAACCCGGATGATTATCAGAAAGCATTTGATCTTCTTTTTAAAACCGTTTGTGAAACAACATTGCTGGCTTTGCCTCATATGATCCAACAGAAAAAAGGGCGTATTATTAATGTTTCTTCCCTTTCAGTAAAAGAACCGATCGGAAATCTGGCCTTGTCCAATTCTATCCGTTCAGCAGTAATTGCGTGGGCCAAAACGCTTTCCAACGAAATAGCACAGCATAATATCACGGTAAATAATGTCTTAACAGGATACTTCGATACTGAAAGAATTCAGAAATTCGTTGCTCATGAAGCGCAGCAAAGTGGCAATTCTGAAGAAGAAATAAAAAAGGCGAGGGAAAATAAAATTCCAATGAAAAGATTCGGACAGCCTGAGGAATATGGTCATCTTGTGGCTTTTCTGGCTTCGGAATATTCAAATTATCTTACCGGAACAAGTATTCCTTTGGATGGAGGATTGAATAATACCTATTAAAAATTTACCATTTAAGAAATATAAATTCTTTTAAACCGCAAAAGTCACAAAAGTTTTTGAATTTGTTTCTAAGCTTTCTATCTTGAGTGTTAAAGTACACTTAAGTTATTTGAAATCTTTGCTTTACTCCTTCTTATATGAACTTTTTGCAGCAATGTTTTTAAACTTAATAAGACTACGCCAAGATTTTTATGACTTTTGTGGTTTGAGAATAAAACAAGGTAAATGTAATAAACCCTTTGTTTCAGTTGTCATATACATATTGGAAAATATGATATGAAAAACTGGTCTTTTAAAAAATGGAACACCGTACTGGGATGGTTCCTTTTCGCTATTGCGCTTATTACTTATCTTTCAACGATAGAACATTCTTTGAGTTTCTGGGACTGCGGAGAATATATCTCTTCAGCTGTAAAGCTGGAGGTAACGCATGCCCCGGGAGCCGCTTTATTCCAGATTGTGGGAGCGGCAGCGAGTATTTTTGCATTGGGAAATACTGAAAATTATGCTGTGGTGATCAATGCCATGTCGGCGTTATTCAGTGCATTTACCATTCTGTTGCTGTTCTGGACGATCACCCATTTTTTAAGACGGCTTTTGCATAAAGACTTTGAAGAGATTACAAAACATCAGGAAATCTCTATCCTTTTTGCCGGAGCTATCGGGACCTTATGCTTTACCTTTTCAGATACCTTTTGGTTTTCGGCTGTAGAAGGTGAGGTGTACGCAATGGCTTCACTGTTTATTGCGTTGCTGGTATGGCTCATCACGAAATGGGAAAACGAATATAAAGCTATTGACAGTGAGAGATGGATCATCCTTATTTTCTTTATCACAGGGCTTTCCGTAGGAGTACATATGATGTGTATGCTGGCTGTTCCGGCCATATGCCTGGTGTATTACGCCCGTAATTATACCTTTTCCTGGAAAAGTTTTATCATAGCGAATCTTGTTACTTTGGGAATTCTTGCCTTCGTGTTCAAGATTATTTTCCCTTTGATTATGACCCTCTTTGGACAGCTTGAAATTTTCTTTGTGAACGGTTTAGGACTTCCTTTTCATTCAGGGACAATTGCGGCGTTTGTTTTTATGTCCTTAATAAGTTATCTCCTGATTCAATATGCCAGAAAAACCAAAAAGAAGGTATATCAGACTGTGGTTTTATCCCTTGTCTATATGATCATTGGTTTTTCCTGCTGGCTGGTGATTCCCATCAGAGCCAATGCGAATCCACCGATGAATCTTAATGATCCGGATACGGCGATCGGAATGAGAGATTATTACAACAGAGTTCAATATGGTGACTGGCCTACGATTTACGGAGAAAATTATACCACATTCCTTGATAAAAACGGGTTGGAAAAGGATGAAGACGGAAGTTACAAAAGAGACATCACCGGAGATATTTTTGAAAAAGATGAAAAAACCGGAACTTACAGAAAAACCGGAGAAAGATTCAACTATGTTTTTAATAAATCTCACATCAGCTTTATGCCAAGGATGTTTAATAAAGATAAAGAGGTGGTGGCAAATTACATTTCCTTGTATGGAGCTCCGGATTTTACCTTTAATTATGATAATGAAGATGTGGCAGACAATCCCGAAGCTCATCGTATTTTTGAGGAACTGAGAGCAAAATATGAAGGAGATTCTATTACGGCAGAAGACTATCTGAAAGTAAAACCATATGATCTGATTAAGGTACAGCGCCCTTCATTTGCTCAGAATATGGATTATTTTATTTCTTTCCAGAACGGATACTACTTCGTGCGATACCTTATGTGGAATTTTGTTGGAAGACAAAACGATCTTCAGGGACATATGGAAAATACCAATGGGAACTGGATCTCAGGGTTTTCCTTTATTGATAATGCTCTGTTGGGTGATCAGGATCATATGCCTGCCCGGTTTAAAAACGAAAGTACCGTAAAGTTTTTCTTTTTACCATTGATTCTGGGGTTGATTGGTTTCTTTTTCCAGTTAAACAGAGACTTTGGAAGATTTTATGCCATTCTTTCACTGTTTATTCTGACCAGTGTGGGAATTGTTTTCTATACCGGAGTAAAACCTTTTGAAGTGCGGGAAAGAGATTACGCTATGGTAGGTTCATTCTATGCCTTTGCCGTGTGGATCGGTTTGGGTGCGGGGGCCATCCTTTGGCTGATCCAGTCTAAGATTAAATCCAATGCAGCCAACATAATGCTGGGAGCTGTATTGCTGGGAATTCCTTTTATGATGGGATTCCAGAATTATACTTCCCATGACAGAAGCAAAAAAACGGCAGCCCGCGATTATGCCTATTCATTATTACGTTCACTGCCTAAAGATGACATCATTTTTATTTATGGTGATAATGATACTTTTCCGGTATGGGCTATTCAGGAAACAGAAAGATTCAGGGATGATGTGAAAACCGTCAATTTTACCCTTTTATCCACTCCATGGAATATTGATCAGGTGAAAAGAAGAACCTATAATGCTATGGGAATTCCGGGTGAATTAACGCATGAGGAATATAGAGATGGCGTCAATGATCAGGTCTATCTGATGAAAAAAGAAGATTGGGAAGGTCTTTTCCAAATGCTGAAAGAACAGGGAACGCCGGACACGGCTTTCAAGGAATACAGAAAATACCTGACTCAGGATTCAATGACCCTGAAGGATGCTATGAAATTCCTGAAACACCAATCTTCCGAAAAAGATGAACTGCTGAAAATATACTTTGGCGAAAAGCAGTATGAAAAATACAATATTATTCCTGTCAGTAAATTTATCCTTCCCGTCAATAAAGAAAATGCTGTAAAAGCAGGCATTATTAATCGGTCCGATCTTCCGGATGCTGTGGATCACATTATGATCAATTATGAAGCGAATACCCTTTACAAAGGCAATCTGATGATGTTGGATATGCTGGCCAATTTTGACTGGAAGCGCCCGGTTAGTTTCTCTTCAGGCGGAATGTACGACAGTGAAAATATTTTTTATCTGGATGAATATCTTCAGTTTGACGGTTTCAGCTACAGACTGGTTCCCATTCATACGCCTCAGGGGCCTGATGGAGACAAAGGAAGGGTAGATGCCCAATCTCTTTATCAGGTGGTGAAAAATTTCAGATGGGGAAATTTTAAAGATCTGAGTATTTATTATGATGAAACAGCTACATCAAATATTTTAGGCTACAGAATGTCGGTGAGCAGGGCTGTATCTGCACTTGTGGCAGGCGGGCAGAAAACGAAAGCTCTGGAACTGCTGGAGCTTGGCGAAAAAGAAATCCCTGCTGAAAAATATAATGATCCGCGTTCACTGAGTGCCATGGTTACCGGATATATTATTGCCGGACAGGAGCAGAAGGGGCTTCAGCTGGCAGAAAATCTCAAAAAAGGAATATTTGAAGAATATGATTATTATCAAAGTCTAGCTCCTTCATTTAAAGCAATGGCAAAAAGACAGATGATGTCAAAACCGATGGAATATGCATTGGTGGTCTCAGCTGTTACGGAAGGCTATAAAAAGCTTGGGCAAAATGAAAAAGCACATGCGTATCTTTTAAAAGCAATGGAGCCTATCGACAAAAAATTCAATATCTTCATAAAAGGTCTGCAGCAGATGGGTAAAGAAAAAGCAATAAAAGAGTCTGAAAATGTACGCCAGATTGCTCCCTTTTATCAGTATCTGTTTAATGTTATGGAACCTTTTGATTCCACCTATTCCAGAAAAAAAGAAATTGAAATTACGAATGCGATGATGAAAGTGACACAGTAAAACTTAAATAAAAGCCTTTAAATATTGAATTTAAAGGCTTTTTTAATGTAAATCAGAATGAATAGAATCTCATTTTATCAACGCAAAGCTTTTTGCAATAAAAATTAAAGTGATTAAAAGATAATCAAACCTCATCAATTCAAAAGTTAATGAGGTTTAAATAATCCTACTATCTTTTTTCTTTCAACGACCAGCCAAATTTTAAACCGATAATGAAAATGACTAAAAGCAGTTCACCAGCAGCCAACAAAATATCTCCCGGCACACGCATCCATCTCAGAAAATGCATCATGTCCGTCTGCATAAATTCCGTAGAACGTGCATACCAGTAACCTTCTTTTATAGAGGCAACAGACTGCATAATGCCTATGGGAAGAAGACTGATGGTTACCATCACCAATAATCCGATATTAATCATCCAGAAAGCCCAGCCAATTAATTTATCATTCCATTGGCGGTCTGGGTAAAGCCCTCTCAACACAAACATCATTAATCCGATTCCCAGAATGCCATAAACTCCGAACAAAGCGGCATGACCATGTACTGCAGTGGTATTCAGTCCCTGAATATAGTACAACGCAATAGGAGGATTGATGGCAAATCCAAATATTCCGGCACCAAGAAAATTCCAGAAACACATGGCAATGAAACAGTAGATAGGCCATTTGTAAGCCTGAATCCATGGGGTTGATTTACTCAGTTGATAATTCTGGTAGGCTTCATACCCTATCAGAACAAGCGGTACTATTTCAAGCGCACTGAAAGTAGCTCCTAAAGCAAGTACTGCGGTTGGAGTAGCACTGAAATATAAATGATGGAATGTCCCCAGAATTCCTCCGCCAAGAAAGATAATAGTAGAAAATAAAACAGCATTGGTGGCAGATTTCAGCCTTAATAATCCCAGCCTTGTAAATAAAAAGGCAGCGACTACCGTTGCGAAAACTTCAAAAAAACCTTCTACCCAAAGGTGAACGACCCACCATCTCCAATATTCGGCAATCGCCATATGAGTTTGTCTTCCATACATTAATCCTGCTCCATAAAATAAGGCAATGGCTACGGATGAAAGGGTAAATAAGGTCAGCAGATGTCGGTCTCCATCTTTACGTTTCAAAGCAGGAAGCAATGCTCTGACCATTAAAACCAACCAGAGAATAAGCCCGATAAGCAGTAAGATCTGCCATATTCTTCCCAGTTCTACATATTCATATCCCTGATGTCCCCAAAGAAAATTATCTACCAGGCCAAGCTTTTGCATCACACCAAGCCATTGTCCGGTTAATGATCCGAGCACAACAATCAATAAAGCTCCGAATAATATATTCACTCCCAGTTTCTGGTATTTCGGCTCATGTCCTGAAACTGCGGGCGCTATGTAAAGTCCTGTGGCCAGCCATGAGGTGGCGATCCAGAATATCGCAAGTTGTACGTGCCAGCTTCTGGAAACCGACTGTGATAAAAACTGGTCAAGGGGAATCCCATAAAATCCGCTTCCTTCCACACCGTAATGGGCGGTAACTACACCGGCAAGCATTTGAACAAGGATCAGCAGTGCAACTACCCAAATATATTTCAACGTGGCTTTCATAGAAGGGGTAGGTTTCATATTTCGAAGTGGATCTTCCAGCGGCAGAGCCTCACTGATTTCTTCCTCTTTGTTTCTGGCATGATAAAATACCAAAAGGCCTACCGAACCTAATAAAAGTAATATACTGAACCCTGACCATAAATGCAGTGAAGGAGGGGGAACGTTTCCTACCGATTCATCATGTGGCCAGTTATTGGTATAGGTCACATCATCTCCCGGTCTTTCTGTGATGCATACCCAGGTGCTCCATGCAAAGAAGGTATTCATTTTAGCCATTCTTCCGGTGTCTTTGATGGTATTCTCAGGAATAGCGTATTGATCCCGGAGTTTTGCCATGGAAGCATCAATCATGAATAATTTTGAATAATACTGTGCAAGCTGTTTCTGCACTTCTGCCCGTTCCGGAGAAAATATAATTTCATTTTTACTTTCATTAAAAGTATTGGTACGAAGTTCTTTTTTCAGCAATACCTGATATTTGGCCTGTTCTTCATCCGGAAGTTCTTTGTAAACTTTACCATCCTTTTTCGCCAGTTCATCAAGCAGCAGAACAGATTCCCGGTGAAGGTAATCAGCCGTCCAGTCCGGAGCAATATACGCACCATGTCCCCAGATACTTCCTACGGTTTGTCCACCAATAGACTGCCAGACGTTCTGTCCGTCTTTAATATCCTGTGCCGTAGCAATCACCGTTCCGTCGGTACTGACTACTTTGCCTGGGATGGGCGGGATTTTTCTGTAAATTTCAGTTCCGTAGAAGATAAGAACAGCAAACGAAGCAATCATTACTACAGCAAGCCCTATCCAAAGTTTTTTAGGTGTCATTCTGTATTAATTTTTAAGATTCAACGGCAAATTCTTTCTCCATTCGGATCGCTTTGGGGAAAAGGATATTGTTCTCAAGGTGGATGTGTTGATGCAGGTCATTTTCAAAATCCTGAAGCATGGCAAAAGCTACTTTATAGGTATTGCAGGCATCAGCAGGCGGAAGATATTCGTTGGTAATTTCTGCAATCCTTCTGAAACGGTCACCTTCTATGGTGTGATCATGTTCCATCATATGAACCGGATTCTCTACCGTTCCAAAATGAGGCTTTGGAAGAGAACCTCCGGATATTTTAGCCTTCACCATATTTTTAACAAACGGAAACAGAATAAGTTCTTCTTTTTTCATATGGGCAGCCAGATCGTGTGCTGATTCATTAAATAAAGAATTGATTTCAAACAGTTCTGGATGTCTTCCTCCATGCACTTTGCACAGTTTATCAAGAAATGCCTGCAAAACAGATGTTTTTTCTTCCACATAGCGGTGATGGGTTTTCTCAATATAATCTGTCAGAAGATCCAGAGGCCAGCTGTTGAAATCGACTGAATTACCTTCATTTTTTGGTAGCGCTTCCAGTTCTTCATAAATTTTTTCAGGAGCAAGTTTCTTACTACTGCATGCCTCTTCAATGGTTCTTCCGCCTTTACAGCAGAAATCAATACCGTGTCTTTTAAAAATTGCGGCTGTTCTGAAATCTTCAGCCACCATATTTCCTATAAAGTCTGTCCTTGTATTCATAATATAATACTTTTTTGTCTTTTATTATTTTAAAATTTTTTAATTACTTTTTAAGAGATAAAATATATTTTACCATCTGTCGGGCATTCTCTTTACTCAATCCTGTATGAGGAGTCATGGGGATTTCGCCCCAATTGCCTTTGCCACCGTCAATGATTTTCTGTGCCAGTATATCGAGATCTGCAACCGAATATTTTGCGGCAACTTCCTGATAAGAAGGACCGATTAATTTTGAATCTATTTTGTGACAGGTAAGGCAATCTGTTCCTTCAATTAACTTCAATCCTTCGTGCTTAGGCCCATCATTGGAAGCTGAAACTTCTGGAGCTGTTTCTATTGGCTGTGGTTGGACAATCTGTTGTTCAGAATAGGGTTCAGCTTGAGGAATGGGAGTTGTTTCTGGTTTGGAACAGCAAAATAATAATGTAGTTAAAATCAATGCAATAATGGTATTTTGAACGAGTGTTTTCATAAAGAGTAGTGTTATTATTGAACTGTATTTCTTTTAAATTGTAAAATGATTGCTGTGGTGAGCATTAATGCTTTCGCGGTTTCAGCATAAATAAAATAGTCGTGTAATGGAGTAGGAGGTAATGCTTTTCCTGATGAAAGTAAATCGACCCGGGAATCAAGTATTGGCAGCACCCAGAATTGTTCTATAGCAAGTATGGAAAATAGAATAATCAGGATTATAAAATCAATTTTTGTATAATTTTTCCGACTCACGGACATCAATATCAGTATTACAATAAGAAATCCCCATTGCATTTTTGAAGAGAGTCCAAACATGATTTTTCCTAAACCTAACGCTGTCGGAAGGGTAATACCCGGAACCTGAAACTTCATTGGTGTCTCCAGAAAACTGATGGTGATAAACATTCCGGTCATCAGACAGAGCAACATCAATACGAAAGGATTTTTGAGTTCTAGTTTCATTCTGATTTATTTAATATTAAAAGATCTTTTTATCTTTTATTTGGTTAAATTTTTTTTATGCCTTCAAATGAGTAAGCTGTAAGTCCAGATTATCAACAAACATTTGAATTTTTGAGGTTTCAAGCATGATTCGGAGATCCTGTCTGATGCTTTTGAACTGGTCATGAAGTGGGCAAGGATGCGTTTCCGAACACTGATCAAGGCCAAGTCCGCAACCGGTAAAAAGCTTGTCTCCGTCTATTTCTCTGACAATATCTGCAATGGAAGTATTCAGATTTTTATGATCCATATAGAAACCGCCATTCGGACCTTTGGCAGATTGTACGAATCCCTTTCTGCTCAGATCCTGCAAAATTTTAGCAATAAAATGCTCCGGAGAATGGATGCTTTTTGAAATGTCCTTAATTCCGACCCTGCTGTCATTTTTAGACTGCTGGGCAATATAAATTAAGGCTCTTAAAGCATATTCGCACGTTTTTGAAAACATTTCACTGAGTTTTATGGGACAAATATAGAAAGATATTTTTAATAAAAGATAAATTAGTCTTTTATTTTTTTGAAATCTTATGAAGATCATCTGTGAGCGGTTTATCCCATCATGTTTTGAGTTGCTTTATTGCTCTTTCTCAAATCTGACGGCCTCGATTGGGTAAATTCATGAAAAGTATCGCTAAAGGCGCTGATAGAGCTGTAGCCTACATCATCAGCAATTTCATTGATGGGTTTGTCTGTATTTAAAAGCAGTTCAATGGCTTTGATGATTCTTAATGTTTTTAAATACTGGAGAAAAGAAATATCCATATCTGCTTTGAACAGGCGCGACAAAGAGCGTTCACTCAACCCAAATCTGCTGCTGACATTAGCCAGAGTCAATTTTTCCCCGATATTCCATTCCAGATAAGATACGATTTTCATCATCTGTTTATTATGAGTGGCAGGGAGAATAATGGGTAATGGCTGTTGATGGGTCTTGGGAAGAATTTTTTTTAATGCTACCAGAAATTCAAAATTTTCATCTTTTGCCGTTACATGCTTTTCATCCCAGATTTCAGAATATTTGATCATCTGGATCAGAAGTTCCGAAGCCGGATAAATTCCCAGTCTGCTGTAGAAGGGATCTGAGACATCATCATGAGCATAGAAATAAAGAGAACGGAGAACTGTGGCTGTGTGTCCGATCTCTAAAATATGTTCCATTCCCTGCGGAATCCAGAAGAAATGTCTTGCCGGAACCACATAGGTCCTGTTGTCGATCGTAATATAGGCGATACCACCTTCTACATAGCTCAGCTGTCCCTTTGTATGCTTGTGAAAAGGAATCAGTTTTTCAGATTTTTCGTGCATGACAAATACACTTTTATCATCTTTATCAATGTCCGGAAGCGCAGCAATTAATCCCATAAAAATTTAAAATCCCAATAAGAATGCAAATATAATCATTTGGCCGGAATCATGTAAAAGTTGACTATTTTAGATAAATAAAATTTCCGGATTGCCAATAAATTTGCAGTGCAATAATTCAAAAATTCAAATGAAAATTTATGTCGCCGGATTGCTGATGTTTGGAGTTTTCTCCATCGTATCAGCGCAGACCGGCAGTCCAGCAAAGGATACCATACGACTCTCCCTGAAGGAAGCATGGCAGAAAGCGGAGGAAAACAGCCGCCATATCAGAATCAATACCGTCAACGTAGACATTGCCGAAGCCGAAGTAAAAGACGCTAAAAGAGAGCGCCTCCCGGAAATAGAAGTTAAAGGTTCTGCAGAAAAAGCTTCCAACATTCCTATCTATGAAAACGGAATCTTTTCCAAACCAACCCAGCATGAAGTTATCCATACGCTTTACAGAGCCGGAGCTGATTTTTACCTGAATATTTATAACGGAAATAAACTGAATCTTAAGATTAAGGAAAATCAAACGCTTCAGAAAATTAAGGATATCCAAAAAGAACAGTCCGTTTCTGATATTCATTACAAAACTGCAGCGCTTTATCTGGAATTACAGAAAACCTTAATCTTCAGGGACCTTATCAAGCAGGATATTGCTGATCAGAAAACACAATTGAAAGAAATACAGACTCTTTATAAAAACGGAGTGGTTTTAAAAAGTGATGTTTTAAGGATTGAACTTGAACTTTCAAAACGAAAAATGGCGCTGGTGACCATAGAAAATGATATCCTCATCGCCATGCAGAAACTGAATATCATTCTTGGGATTCCTGATGAACAGATTGTTATTCCTGAAGCACCGTTTAATCAGTGGAATGAGAATACAACCTACAACGAATACCTGAAACTGGCACTGGATCATTCCTTTGATTACCACGTTTCTGAACAGCAGACAGTGCTGAGTATCATCAAACTGAAAAAGGTAAAAGCGAATGTAAGGCCTAAAATAGGGATGTATGGCGAATTTTATTATGCCAATCCACAGATTTTTCTTTATCCGTACAATCCGTATTGGTATTCATTGGGGATTGTGGGAATTAAAGCTTCATTTTCCATCTCTTCCCTTTAC
The DNA here is from genome assembly GCF_059515165.1 of Chryseobacterium sp. CS3K3.1. Classification (NCBI taxonomy): domain Bacteria; kingdom Pseudomonadati; phylum Bacteroidota; class Flavobacteriia; order Flavobacteriales; family Weeksellaceae; genus Chryseobacterium; species Chryseobacterium sp. CS3K3.1. The sequence continues at coordinate 104,549 of NZ_JCAKRV010000014.1, forward strand.
CACAATACCCATAAGGTAAAGGCAGCCCAGCTGGAGTTTGAAAAAGAAGAGGAGGTGCACAGGGATATTGAAGATAAAGTAAGACAGCAGGTGAAAGAAGCTTATCTGCGTTACCAGGAAGCTTTGGAACAGATAAAAGTGGCAGAAGCCAATGTCGCTCAGGCAAAGGAAAATGCACGTATTATCAAAAATACTTACTTCAGCCAGACTTCCCTTATTACAGAACTGCTGGATGCAGATATACAGCTGCTTCAGACAAAATTTGAACTGGAAGCGGCTAAAATTATGGCACAGAACAATTATTATTTATTACAAAATATTACAGGCGTTTTATAAAACAATGAAAAAAAAATATACACCCACCGATAGAATGATCACGAAGATCACAGGATGGATTTCAGTTGTAATCGTTGCTGCCCTTGCAGTGTGGGGCGGGTTTACCTTAAAAAATTATTATGCCTATGAGCAGACCAATGATGCGCAGGTTCAGGAATATGTAAATCCTATTATTTCAAGAGCCGGAGGATTTATTGTTGCCGTAAAATTTGAGGAAAATCAGGAAGTAAAAAAGGGCGATACTCTTTTAATCATTGATAACCGTGAATATGTCCTTCAGGAAAAGCAGACTCAGGCAGCCCTTCAGAAAGCCCGTGCCCAACTGAGAGTATTGGAAAGTACTACAGGAACTACAGAAAAGGAAGCTGCCGCAGCGATGGCTCAGGTGGATGCCAATAAAGCAAAAGTCTGGAAACAGCAGCTTGATTATAACAGGTATAAAAAGCTGTATGATGAAGAATCTGCTACCAGACAGCGCCTTGAAGATGTGAAAGCAACACTGGATGTCAACGAAAGTGATTATAAATCTTCACAGGATAATTATGCAGCTTCTGTATCCAAGATTAATGATATACGGGCAGAAAAAGCCGTGGTTTTGGCAGAAATTGCAAGACTGGAAGCATTGCTGGACCGTCACAAACTGGATGTAAGTTATACAGCTGTCACTGCTGCTTATGATGGAAGAATGGGACGACGAACCGTAGAAGTAGGCCAGATGATTGATGCCGGAGAAACGCTGGCATTCATTGTCAATAATGAAACTGATAAATGGGTAGTGGCTAATTATAAAGAAACCCAGATCAGGGATATGCATATCGGCGATCATGTGAAAATTGTTGCAGATTCTTATCCGGACAAAGAATTCCAGGGAACAATTATTTCCCTTTCTCCTGCAACAGGTTCAAGTTTTTCATTGCTTCCACCGGATAACTCTACCGGAAATTACGTGAAAATTGTACAGCGTATTCCTGTAAGAATCAGAGTAGATGGACAAAGAAGTCAGATTGATGTTTTGAAAGTAGGAATGAACGTGAATGTATACGCTGATAAAAAGCATTCCAATGGCTAAAAGACAAATGCCTTATTTCAAAAAATGGGCTCCGGAATGGTTGGTGAAGATTATTCTTTTTTCAATGACACTTCCGGGAATCATTATCTTTTTTCTGCCATTGTCTAATGTGAATGCTGCAGCCGGATATTATGGATGTGAACCAGCGGATATCCAGTTTTCAGTAGCCTTGTTTTATGCAGGGTATGTAGGTTTTTATAGCCTGGAAAGACGGTTTTTCAGTTTTCTGGCTGCAAAAGAATATTTTCTTCTTTTTACCACACTGCAAATTCTGGCCTGCCTGGTATGCTATTCTACCCGTGAAATTTATATTCTGTTTCCGGTGCGTTTTATGCAGGGAATGTTGTTTGCCGGGAATGTAAACCTTTCACTAACCCTTATTTTCACCCGGCTGAGTAGTGAAAGAGCAAGGGAGATCAGCTTTTCAGTGTTTTTCGGGATCTTAATTTGTGCTTTACCATTTAATAACCTGATTACCGCCGACCTCATAGATTCGTATAATTTTAATATCGTCTATAAAACTGCCATCTTCTCCTATCTTCCGGGACTTATTTTCCTCACCTTGGCAATGAGTAACTACAGAACCCATGCAAGATTTCATCTCTATAAACTCGATTGGCAGAGTTTTGGACTGTTCAGTACGATGCTGGTGCTCATAGGATATATAAGCATTTTCGGGCAGGAATATTATTGGCTGGAAGACAGCCGTATTTTAGGAAGCGTCATTGGAATTATTGTCCTGGGTGGAATATCTGTATTCCGTCAGCAAGCCATTAAAAGGCCTTATATTGATCTGCGTGTTTTCAGATACCGGAATTTTAAAGTAGGTCTGCTGATTCTTTTTGTCATGTATATATGCAGGTTTGCTTCAGGAATTGTCAATAATTATTTTGCATCGGAGCTGAAGCTGGACCCATTCCATATATCCTATATTAATATTTTCAATCTTGCAGGATTGGTTATTGGAGTCATTATTGCCTGCTGTATGGTTTTGCAGAAGAAAAACATACGGTATATCTGGGGACCGGGGTTTTTAATGCTGCTCATTTTTCATGCGGTCATGTATTATTCTTTTGATGTTCAGGCTGATGAGTTTAATTACTATATCCCGTTATTTATTCAGGGATTGGGTGTGGGATTGATTATGGTTCCGACGATTATCTTTATTATTTCGTCAGTTCCTGCAGCCATTGGCCCTTCCGCTGCGGCAACAGCCTTAGCAATACGGTATCTCGGATTTTGTATCAGTATTGCCCTGATCAATTTTTTTGAACTGTTTGAGAAAAGCCGCCATTATAATGCTTTTCAGGATCATTTAAGTGCTGTAGATCCGGAAGTTAAAAGCTTTCTCCATCAGCAGACTGCTAAGCTTATTGCTCGAGGAATGCCGGAAGATAAGGCTGTTAAAGCTGCCAATAAGCTATTGATTGGCAGAATGAATGTTCAGGATCATGTCCGTTTTGCGATGGATTATTATGAAATGATGGTGTGGCTTCTTGCCGCCTCACTGTTATTGATTTTCCTTTTCCCATATCTTAACCGTACTGCTCTTTATTTAAAATCACGCAGATTATCTCCTGCGTAAAGAGAATTTTAATGTTAATCATCGAAAAAGTATAGCTTGTCAGCTAATTTTATAGTAGAGTGCTGAGACTGTCTGATAAGGCAGTCTCTTTTATTTTAATAAAGGATAATAATTACTTCTGGCTGGAATTGTATGTTTTTTGTCATTGCAGACAAAATCCTTTCTCTCTACATTTGTACTCATACAGAACGAGATATGAAGAAAGAAGGGCGAAAAACAGGAATTAAAAATATAGTGCTTTTAGCATTGCCAGAGGTACAGCTGCTTGATATTGCCGGACCATGGGATGTTTTTACATCAGCAAACCGTTTTTTAAATGATAAACAGGATTCCGGTTATCATGTGTATCTGGTATCAGGAACTTCGGAAAAAATAATATATTCAGGTTCAGGAATGTCTTTATCATGCAGCCATACTATTTATGATATTGATTTTCCTGTAGACACTTTACTGGTGGCAGGTACCACGTTGAGTGTGCTGGATGAGGTCAATCCGGACATTTATCACTACCTTCAAAATATAGCTCCCGACGTGAGACGAATGGGATCTGTCTGTGTAGGAGCGTTCATCCTTGCCAAAGCGGGTCTGCTGGATGGCAAACAGGTAACGACTCACTGGAAATTTGCAGATACTTTACAGAAATCTTACCCAAAATTGAATGTGAATATTAATCCTTTCTTTATCCGTGACAGGCCAATTTATACTTCAGGAGGTGTTTCTTCAGGGATGGATCTTGCATTGGCTCTATTGGAAGAAGACTTTGGAAAACCTTTGGCGGCCGAAGTTGCCGGTCATCTCGTCCTCTATCTAAAAAGATCCGGAGCACAGTCTCAGTTTGGAAATGCATTGCCGGAATATGAAATAATGTCTCCTTTTACAAAACAAATCCGCGATTTATTGAAAGATAAACTTGGAGAAGCTATTACGGTGGAGTATATGGCAGAGTTCCTGAACATGAGTGTCCGTAACTTTTCCAGGGTATTTGTAAAAGAGTCAGGAATGACTCCCGGCAGATTTCTCGAAAAAATGAGGCTGGATCAGGCTAAAAATATGCTTGAATATACTGATATGAGTATCGACATGATAGCGGATAAATGCGGATTTAGTAATGCTGTTTCTCTCAGCCGTTTATTTCTTAAAAACATTTCCCTCTCTCCGGCACAGTACAGGAAGGCATTCAAGACTACAGAATAATAGCTTTTTCTTATTGATTTTACATAAAACTGGCAATCATCAATTGTCAGCAGAGAAGACTTGTGCCATGATCTGAAAATAATAATCTTAAATAATAAAATTATGAATCACGTACAAAACAACAAGACAATGAATGTAGCATTTTTAATCTATGATCAGGTTGAAGCCCTTGATTTAAATGGTCCTTTAGATGTTTTTGTTAAAGCGAATGTCCTGCAGCCCGGAAGCTACAATTGCTTTACAGTTGGGAAAACAAAAGATCCGGTATATATGGAGGCGAACACAATGGCTCTTATTCCTATCTACGATATCCATACATGTCCTCAGCCGGATATGATTGTCGTTCCGGGAGCAAATCCTGAATACATTATGAAATATATTCAGGACAGGGATTTTCGGGAAACTGTCCTGAAATGGGTTGAAAATCATTATGATGCAGGAACAGTTGTATTTACGGTATGTACCGGAAGTATGCTTCTGTCAGGGACAGAAATGCTTGCTGATTATAATGTTACTACCCATCATATGCTGTTGGATGCCCTTGAACAGCATAATCCGGAAACTAATGTAATCAGGAATGTACGGTATATTGACCAGGGCAGCCTGATAACTACGGCAGGTATCACAGCCGGGATAGATGCCGCTCTTTATCTGGTTGGAAAACACATCGGACAGAAAACGGTGAACACTATTATAGAGATTTTTGAATATCAGAATGCAAAATCTGGAAACTTAGCGTAAAAGAGAATCTGTTGATTTGCAAATTTCGCCGATCGCAGATCGGCGAAATTTATATTTTAGATTGAAGGTCTACTGACGAAAACTGAGTACTTTAATACAAAGAGGAATGAAACCAATTGAAACCGCAATATAAACAGCAACCCGAATATAGTTAAGGGTTTTCCAAAGTGAAATTCTGGTTATGATTTCCTGTGAAACGGAAGGGGCGGATGCCAAGTTCTGAAACTGTATAATGTTTGGAGCAAAAAAAGCCAATGTCCAGGCTCTTACAGCTACGTGAATAATGAGTAAAATCAAAAGCCAGTTCCTTACCGGATCTATTTTCCAGCAAAAAGCAATCGCAAGGATAAAGGTTATTTCATGCAAAGAGTGAAGGATGATCCAGAAAAACTTCAGGCTTACTCCATTTCCGTCCTGAAGCAGCTTCAATGTATCGGGTGGGGAAGAAGCCCATTTGGGTACAAAGAGGAGCGTTTCGAAAATCTGTGCCCCGTTCATAAGAAAATAAAGTAATGTTGTAATGCAAAGCCAGATTTCTGCGCGGGTTATATAAGTAGCAGTTAAACTTTCCATGGTCTTGTATTGATTTATGGGGTATTTAAATGATCTGTTGTTTCTTTCATAAGAAGGGTAGCTTCCCTGAAATAACGTTCAATAGTTTCTATTTCCTTTTTAGAAAAAGTGGAAACGAGTTTCATGGTTTTTTGCTGCAGCTCTTCAAAAATAGGACCGAGTAATTTCATGCTCTTTTCTGTATTCGGGATGATCATTACTTTTCTGCGGTCTTCTTTGATGAACTGTCTTTTAAGAAGTTCTTTTTTTTCCAGACGGTCAATTAAACCTGTAACAGCGCCGGTTGTAAGACCTGTCAGCTTAGATATTTCACCCGCTGTTATGGATTCGTATTGCAGAATAAGTCCCAGATATTTATGATCAGTGCTGGAAAGCCCTGCTTTTCTGGCAATGGCCTCATGCATAAAGATTGAAGCGTCAGAATAGGCTCTGCTGGCTTCACGGAATTTTTGTATATTATTTTTAGTCATGAATTAAATTATTTTGTAATTATCTTAGTTGCTAAGATATTATTGTTTTTTGATTTATCAAAACAAATTTTTTACTCAAAAAATGATATTATCCGCCAGCTACTATTATTGCTGGGAATTTGAATTAAAAAAAATAACAACGTAATTAATTTATAAACAGGTGTTTGACTTTTTTGATGCAAATTTTATAATAAAAAAGCTTTGAAAAATTTGGATTTAAAGAGGGTTTTCCTATCTTTGCAGTCCCTTAAACAAAGGGATTTACTTAAAAAAGTAAGTGGCCGACTCGGTAGCTCAGCTGGTAGAGCAATACACTTTTAATGTATGGGTCCTGGGTTCGAATCCCAGCCGGGTCACAATCTTAAAGATGCAAAAATAAAGCATCAGAAAAATACAAAAAAAACCTGCAAATTATTTTTGCAGGTTTTTTTATTTATAGTGTTTGCTATAATGTTTCAAATGGCCGGTTATTATAAATTTGAATTAACTGATCCGTTTGATTGTTCTCGTTCTATTGCCATTGAAGTCAGCAATATCTTTACTCTTCATTTTTGGGTTTAAAGTTTCTCCCTACTCCCTGACGGAGAAATGTAATTTTTCCTTGTACTTTTTTTGCTTTTTCAAGGACCTCCAATGCTTTTGTTCTTTCGTTAACTTTGCCAGCGTGTGTTATATTGTCCTGACGTTCATTTTTTTTCATGTATCAATATAGTGAATTTATTTGACAAAAACAAATTATTGATAATAAGGATGTTTCAAATTTTAAAAAAATAAAATTGATTTACTGATCGGACCACGGGTAACAAAGGATTTACTGCAATTCTCAATTTTTTATTGAAGCTTTTGATTCGTTTTTGAGATTTATAGTAAGAACCTGCTCAGATAGGTGAAATTTTTGTGTCTGATATTGTAAAAGTTAGCGAAAGCACAGGCATAAAATGTCCGGGAAGTATTGTAAATAAAGAAAAAGTTTCTATCTTTGCAGTCCCTTACAGAAAGGGATTTACTTGAAAAAGTAAGTGGCCGACTCGGTAGCTCAGCTGGTAGAGCAATACACTTTTAATGTATGGGTCCTGGGTTCGAATCCCAGCCGGGTCACTTATGAGGACAAATCATTTTATTAATGGTTTGTCCTTTTTATTTTTCGTTATTTGTTGTCTGTCAAATGTATGTTGCAACCCGAAGCTATTCAATGATATTTTAATAAAAAAAGCATCCATAACGAACAGTATACAACCGATATAAATAGCAATTTTTGTTTTTATATCGGTTGTATATTGTAATGCTATTGTGGTCCAATATCTACTTTTTTACGTTGCCGGATCTTCCCTGCGTATTGTGCGCACTGTCTGAAACTGCTGCATTGATATTGCCTGTGCCGTTACCCGTATTATTATTGCTCGTTTTTCTTCCCCCAACGTGATTTTTTGTATTAATACTATCATTACCCGTTGTAATGTCTTGAGTATCCCTGACCGCAGATGCTGTTGTATCAGAATAATTTCTTTGCGTGTTGACTGAATCGGCAACGGGGGTGCTACTTGTTGTGTCCTTCTTTTTACAGGCCAGAATCATAAAACCGGCTGCTGCTATTGATAAAACTAATGTTTTCATAGGATTTTGTTTTGTGTATAGAGTGAAGCCAAATTTCGGTATTTAACCCTGACAGTGATATGAGCAGAATCATAATGGAGATTTAAAGGTGTATTAGTGAACTAATGTCGTTTTTTATTGCCGTTAAATGCTGGTCAAAATGTAAAAAGTTGAAATAAAAACAAAAAATAGTTTATTTATAAACTTATATAAGTATATTTGTGTACTAATTTGTTTGATATGAATTTTGAACTTATAAAATCAGTGGTGGAACTCGTTCAGCAATTTATGGAACAAAATGAAGGTAAGGCTCTATATAGCAATGATCTTCATGGTTTTACAGAATGGATCAATGCTGCTCATCAGCAGGATCTTGGAAATCCTGACTGGATAGGGAAGGAATCAGGAAGAAGTTCAGATAGTATTATTAATACTTTGCTGATCAGAATGAACAGATATGCAAAGTCATATTCAAGATCAGCAGTCGGAAGTTCAGTTTTTTCCAGTCAGGATGACTTCATCTATCTTATCAGTTTGAAGAGCATGGGAGCGATGTCAAAAATGGAACTGATAAAACATAATGTACATGAGAAATCTTCAGGTATACTTGTTATTAACCGGTTGCTCCATAATGGCTGGATTGAACAGGCAGTTTCTCCAAAAGATAAAAGAACAAAAAATATACAGATAACAGAGAAAGGGCTTGCAATACTGGATGAACATATGGAGGAAATCCGCAGGGCTTCCAGGGCTGTCGTAGGAAATCTTACACATGCTGAACAAATGCTTCTTATCGCAGTACTTTCCAAATTAGATGAATTTCATGATTCTTTTTACCGTATGAATCTGGAAACAAGGGATCTGCTGAACACCGTATATAAAAAGTTAAACTGATTGCGTAGTGAAAATGTCTTTAAACAACTGTTAAAAAAATGACGATGAGTAGTGAAAAATCAAGAAAAAGAATAGCGGTAATAGGTTCAGGGTTCTCCGGGCTCTCTGCGGCTGCTTATGCGGCAAAGGCCGGAAATGAAGTGCATGTTTTTGAAAAACATAATCAGCCGGGAGGACGTGCAAGGCAATTTAAAACGGAAGAAGGCTATGTGTTTGATATGGGGCCGAGCTGGTATTGGATGCCTGATATTATCGAAGGTTTTTTCAGCGATTTCAACTGTAAAGCAGCTGATTATTTTAAACTGGTATCCTTAGACCCTCAGTTTGAAATGGTTTTTTCAGAAGAAAAGATTTCAGTTCCTGAAAAAAATGAAGACATCCGTGAGTTATTTGAAAATACGGAGGCCGGATCGGGTAAAAAGTATGATCAATTTATGCAGTCTGCCCGGTTTAAATACGAGGTCGGGATGAAAGACTTTGTGACAAAGCCCTGTTACAGCTGGCTGGAATTTGCTTCATTAAAAATAGCGGGCAGTGCATTGAAGCTTGATCTTTTAAGTAATTTCAGGAAATACGTTTCAGGGTATTTTTCTGACCCGAAACTCAGATCTCTGATGGAATTTCCGGTTATATTTCTGGGTGCTTCGCCCCGTGATATTCCGGCACTTTACAGCCTTATGAATTATGGAGGATATGTGTTGGGAACAAAATACCCTATGGGAGGTTTTTATCAGCTTGTTATGGCCATGAAGGACGTAGCGGAAAAACAGGGAGTGACTTTTCATTTTAATCAGGATGTTCAGAAGCTGAATACAGAAAACGGGAAAGTAGTGTCAGTAACGGCTGGGGATAAAGACTATGAATTTGATGCAGTTATTGCCTCATCAGATTACCACCATACCGAAACACTAATTCCTAAATCTCTGAGGAACTATAATGATGCCTACTGGAAGACTAAAACCTTTGCTCCTTCATGCCTGATCTATTACCTCGGAATCAAAGGGAAAATCTCTGATTTAAAACATCATACCCTGTTCTTTGAAAATGAGCTTGATAATCATATAGACTGTATTTATGTCAATAAAAAATGGCCTTCGAAACCCCTTTTTTATGCGTGCTGTCCTTCAAAAACAGATCCCGGTGTAGCTCCGGAAGGCTGTGAAAATCTCTTTTTACTATTGCCTCTGTCACCAGGAATACACGATGAGGAAGCTGTAAGAGAAAAATACCTGAAGGAAATGCTTGAAAGAATCGAAAAGCATACAGGAGAAAATGATCTTATTTCCAGAATTGAATACAAAAGAAGCTATTGTGTAAGTGACTTTATTTCGGATTATAATGCTTATGAGGGGAATGCCTACGGACTGTCCAATACTTTATCGCAGACTGCTGTCCTGAAACCTAAAATAAGAAACAAAAAGATCAGTAATCTTTTTTATACCGGGCAGTTAACGGTTCCCGGGCCCGGAGTTCCTCCATCTGTTATCTCCGGGAAAATTGTTGCGCAAGAGGTTAATAAACTAAAATAAAATAATATGAAAAAGTTGTTTGATGAATTGTCTTACGAGGTCAGTAAGTGCACCACTCAAAAATACAGTACCAGTTTTTCATTAGGGATATTGGCTCTGAAGCCTTCTATAAGACCTGCTATTTATGCTGTTTATGGGTATGTACGCCTTGCGGATGAAATTGTTGATAGCTTTCATGGATATGATAAAGAAAAGCTGTTGAAAAGATTAAAAGCAGAAACGTACGATGCATTACAGCAGGGAATATCACTCAATCCTATCTTGCATTCGTTTCAGGAAACCGTGCGTCAGTATGATATCAATATTCAATTGATCGACCAGTTCCTGCACAGCATGGAGATGGATCTGCAAAAAATAGATTATAATTCAGATCTCTATAATGAATATATCTACGGCTCTGCTGAAGTAGTAGGACTTATGTGCCTGCAGATATTTACAGGAGGTGATAAACAGCAATTTGAAAAACTTAAACCATTTGCTATGAAACTGGGTTCCGCTTTTCAAAAGGTTAATTTTTTACGTGATCTGAAAGATGATTACCAGATTTTGGGCAGAACTTATTTTCCCTCATTGAATATGTCTGTCTTTGATAATACCGTTAAAGCTCAGATTGAAAAAGAAATTGAAGAAGAATTCAGAGAAGCATTGCAGGGAATCAAGAAGCTGCCAGGTTCTTCTCTTTTTGGAGTATATCTCGCATACAGGTACTATCTGTCATTATTTGAAAAAATAAAGAAAACAAGTTCCCAGCATATTTTGCAGCAAAGAATCAGGATTGCCAATTCGCAGAAATTATTGGTTGCATTTAAAAGTTATATAAGATACAAATCTGCTTATTTCTGATTACTCATTTGTTTGGAAGATGGTTTAGAATTTAATTCAATAAAAAAATAACGATGTACAGATTATATAGAGAACAATATTTGAATTGTGATATGGAGACCGCATGGAAATTCTTTTCCTCTCCTCATAATTTATCTGAAATAACGACTAAAAGTATGAATTTTGTGGTGCTTTCAGATATACAGGACGAACCTATTTTTGAAGGAATGGAAATAGATTATACCGTCTCTCCGGTATTGGGAATCCCGATGAAATGGAAAACGATTATCAGCCAGGTAAAAGAAGGCAGAAGCTTTACAGACTTTCAGAAAGAAGGGCCTTATAGGCACTGGAACCATTTTCATGAGTTCATTCCGGATGAGAATGGTGTGTTAATGAAAGATACTGTATTTTATGAACTTCCTTTGGGAATTCTTGGAAGGGTTGCTCATCGCTTATTTGTTAAAGAAAAGCTCAAAAACATTTTCGATTTCAGATACAGCGTTCTGAATGATCTTTTTAACCGCAAGCATCATTAACATGAATTTTCTGATCGTTTTACTTGTTTTTATTTCCATGGAAGGAGCCACATGGCTTATTCACAGGTATATTATGCACGGTTTTCTATGGAATCTGCATAAGGATCATCATGATCATAGCAACGATGGAAAACTTGAAAGAAATGACCTGTTCTTTTTCATTTTTGCCAGCCCTGCTATTGCTTTGTTATATGCAGGAGTAAGGCAGGGATTCAGTTATCTGTTTTTTGTCGGTTTGGGCATAAGCCTTTACGGGATGGCCTATTTCTTTGTTCATGATATTTTTATTCATCAGAGAGCAAAAGTTTTTACCAAAACAAAGAATCCGTATTTCCTTGCTATCAGGCGTGCCCATAAACAGCACCACAAACATTTGGGGAAAGAAAAAGGAGAGTGCTTCGGCTTTTTGTGGGTTCCTATGATTTATTTTAAAATGTATTTCAATAAAAAATGATGCAATACACTTACATACTGATCAATTTTTTCACCGTCATCATCTGCTTTTTGGCTTCTTTTGACCGTAGGATACAGTTTAATAAACTTTTCCTGAAGTTTTTCCTGTCGTCCACTATTGTAGCAGTTCCTTTTATCCTATGGGATATATGGTTTACCGGAAAAGGAGTGTGGTGGTTTGATGATCGTTACACATTAGGATTTAAAATAGCAGGGCTTCCTCTGGAAGAGTGGCTGTTCTTTTACTGTATTCCTTTTGCCTGTGTTTTTACATACTACTGCCTGGAAAAATTTTTTACATTCAATCGGGCAGACCTCTTTAATAATCTGATTGTTTTTACCTCAGTTATTGTTCTCAGTGTTGTGGGGCTTCTTTACTACGACAGGATCTATACTTTGCTTACTATCATTGTAACAGTGCTTACGCTTTCTTATCTGCATTTTATTGCCAAAAAAGAATGGATCGGTAAAGCAAGTTTTGTATATCTGGTTTTGATGCCCGGATTTTTTGCTGTGAATGGAATCCTGACGGGATCTTTTATTCCGTCACCTGTTGTGAACTACAATCCTGGTGACTTTTTAGGCGTCAGAATGGGGACTATTCCTGTTGAAGATGCTGTTTATGGTTACAGTCAGTTTTTACTCAATATTTATTTCTTTAAAAAAATAACTAAAAATGAAAAATAGAATCATTCTTACATTATTACTGGGTTTCGGATTGTTAAACAGTTTGACTTCCTGTTCTTCGATGCCCGAAAAAGCGCAGCCTGTTGGTCAGTTTGATGTGGACCGGTATCTGGGAACATGGTACGAGATTGCCAGATTCGATTATAGATTTGAAAAAGACCTTGATAATGCAATCGCCCAGTATAGCCTTACTGAAGACGGAAATGTAAATGTAGTCAACAGTGGATATAATTTTAAAAAGAATAAATGGGTTTCTGCCAATGGTACTGCTAAATTCAGAGGAGAAAAAAATGTGGCCGCTCTGAAAGTGAGTTTTTTCGGACCTTTTTATGCCGGATATAATGTAGTTGCCCTGGAAGAGTACAAATATGCACTGATTGCAGGAAAAAATCTGGACTATCTCTGGATTCTTTCCCGTGAAAAAACCATTCCTGAAAACATAAAGCAGAAATTTATCAGCAAGGCGCAGGAAATAGGGTATGATACCTCTAAACTCATCTGGGTGAAGCAGGATAAGAAAAGTCCTTTTGATAAATAAATTCTCAAATTTAATTAAAATCGAAACGTATGCTTAGAATACAGGCTCAATCAGGAATACCTACAGATTACGGACTATTCACTATATATGCATTCTCGGAAAATGAAGAAGACTGGAGTCCGCATTTGGTTCTGGTAGCAGAAAATACAGATTATAATAAAACTGTTAATGTCCGTTTTCATTCTGAATGTATTACAGGAGAAGTTTTTCATTCTAAAAAATGTGAATGCGGTCAGCAGCTTGATGCAGCAATGAAATATATGTCTGAAAAAGGAGGAATGATCATTTATCTCCGCCAGGAGGGAAGGAATATTGGGATCATCAATAAGCTGAAAGCATATGCACTTCAGGAACAAGGATTAGATACTGTTGAAGCTAATCTCAGACTTGGTTTGCCCGCTGACGGAAGAAATTTTGATGTGGCAGTGGAAATGCTGAATCTGCTGGATGTGAAAGAAATCAATCTGTTAACCAATAATCCTGACAAGATTAAATCTGTTGAGAACAGCAGCATCATTCTCAAAAGCAGGATTCCTTTGGAAATTGATTCCAATGAGATGAATGCAGGCTATCTTGTTAAAAAGAAAGACTATTTTGGTCATTTTTTAGAAAAAATATAATGGACTTCAGACAGGCGGAATATTTATTGATCTGTTTAATCCAATAATTATGGAAAAAATACTGCTTACAGGTGCTACCGGTTATATCGGTAGAAGAATGATCAGCGTGATTGCCGCGCAGGGATATAAAGTCGTTTGCTGCTGCAGGGATACCGGTCGTTTTACAAGAGATATGGATATCGACGAACAGCTCATTGAAGTTATTGAAGTTGATTTTCTAAAGCCGGAAACACTTAAAAATATTCCCGAAGATATTGCAGGAGCTTACTATCTGATGCATTCCATGAGTAATACTGCTGATTATGAAGACTCGGAAAAAAAATGTGCAGCCAACTTTTCGGGTTATATTGAAAAGACCCAATGTAAACATATCGTTTATCTTTCGGGACTGGTGAATGAAAAAGAGCTGTCAAAGCATTTGAATTCAAGATACGAAGTTGAAAAAATTCTGATGGACTGCAGGGTTCCCGCGACAGTTCTTCGCGCAGGAATTATCATCGGGTCAGGAAGTGCATCATTTGAAATTATAAGGGATCTTGTTGAAAAACTGCCCGTCATGGTAGCTCCCAAATGGCTGTATACCCAATGTCAGCCTATAGGAATTGCCAACGTGCTCGATTTCCTGATCTTTGTTTTGTTTAAAAAAGCTGCTTATCAGAAAAATTTTGACATTGGATGTGATGATGTATTGACTTACAAAGATATGCTGTTGCAGTTTGCAAAAGTAAGAGGCCTTAAAAGAACGATTTTTACTTTGCCTGTAATGACGCCCAGATTGTCTTCTTACTGGCTCTATTTTATTACTTCAACCTCTTATAATCTGGCCAAAGCATTGGTAGGAAGCATGAAAGTAGAAGTAGTCTGCCGTCCTGAAAGTCTTGCTGAGATCAAATTAATTACCGGTGTGCAGCCTTTTTCATATGATACAGCACTGAAGAGAACCCTTGCAAAAATTCAGGCCAACGAAATCATTTCCAGCTGGAAAGACAGTTTCATCAGCAGTCGTAATGATTCAACCTTGAAAGAATACCGGGATGTACCGAAATACGGTTGTTTTACGGACCTCCGGAGTGAAGAGTATGATGACAGGGAAGCCTGTATGAGCCGGGTTTTTCAGTTAGGAGGAGATTATGGCTGGTATGGGCAGGATCTTTGGAAAATAAGGGGACTTCTAGATAAGCTTGTTTGCGGCCCCGGATTGAGAAGGGGACGCAGGCATCCTTCAGACCTTAAAGATGGAGATGCTTTAGACTTCTGGCGCGTTTTATATGCTGACCGTAAAGAAGGAAAACTTATATTATTTGCCGAAATGAAGCTGCCCGGAGAAGCCTGGCTGATGTTTAAAATTTACAGAAATAAGATCTGGCAAAAAGCTGTTTTTCGTCCAAAAGGTCTTTGGGGAAGATTGTACTGGTTGATGGTGCTGCCATTTCATGGTTTTATATTCAAAGGAATGATCAGAACCCTTAGTGGAAAGAAAAAATAAAGTGCTTTCCTGTTTAATTTTAAGAATATTTTAACATAATGTCTGTTTTTTAGGCATGAACATTGTTTATTTATATACCAAATACTTAAATATTATATTATGAATAATTCAGATTACAACAAAGCAGAAAATGCAGTAGGCCAAACAGAAAACTCATTAAAAAATGCAGCTGATAATGCGAAGTGGAAGATCAGTGAACTGGCGGATAAAGCTAAAGATTATATCAACGAAAAAAGGAATAATGATGAGGAAGCAACTCAGGAAGACTGGCTGGATAGGGTAAAATCAAACGTTTCAGATGCATGGGAAGATATTAAGGACAAGGCAGATGAAGCATGGGAAAGCACTAAGGATGCCGCTGAAGATGTGAAGGCAGAATGGAGAAAAAAAACAAATTAAGGTTAGTTTAAGCAGATGGCCGGAATCTAAAAAATTCGGCCATCTGTTTTATTTATGGTTTATTTATAATCTATTTTTAAAATTCTGATGGGTTGATGAATAAGAGCTCAGGCATAATCAGTATAAAATCCTGCGGCCTTCCAGCTTTATAGTTTTATTATGCACCATCTTTTTTATCGTTCTGATCACCGTTTCAACTCTCAGTCCTGTAAGATCAGCAATTTGCTGGCGGGTAAGTTCTATGGGAAAACACTGCTGGCAGTCTTCGTCATGATAACTTTTCAGATAATCCATTACACCTTTCAGCCGTTGGATAGGATCTGCTAATGCCAGATTGCGGACCATCAGATTGTTATAATAGAGTCTTTGTGATAAACACATATTCATTTCAAGGGATATGTCAGGATTTCTTGTAAGCATTTCCATGAAATGATCCTTAGGCATCCTTATAATTTCTGTGTCCTGTAAACTGATGGCGTTGGTAGGATAAAGTTTATCAATAAAAAGAAGCGGATCTCCAAAACTTTGATTTTTACCCAATATATTATGAATAAATTCTTTTCCGTTTTCAGTAAAGGTGTTCAGTTTTACTTTTCCGCTGATAATCTGAAAATAATATTGTGAATAATCACCTTCTTTGAAAATAAACTCTTTAGCCTTATAGATGACTTTCGCACCCCCGAACGAGTAAAGGATCTCGTGATCAATATTCATACAGCTTATTGTTTTTTTCATAATTATTAATTTTCTGAAAATTAGAGAGACTTTTTAAAAATATTGTAAATAATTTCAATCATTATGCCATTGCTGTTTTTCGTGAAAAATGTGGTATGAAATCCTTATGCATAAACCTTTAAAAATTACTGTTTTCTCAAATATTGTGAGTATTTTTGAGGCTAAAGTATCCGTAACTAATTATTGATTTAACTTCTATGATTTTAATTGTTGATGACAACCAAAGTAATCTTTATTCTCTTCAAAAATTACTTGAATCTAAAGATTTCCAGGTTGAAACGGCCAGCTCCGGTGAAGAGGCTCTTGGCAAAGCATTGAAAAATGACTATGCCTTAATTATTTTAGATGTTCAGATGCCTGATATGGATGGCTTTGAAGTTGCAGAAACACTTGCAGACTACAGTAAAACCAAAGATGTTCCTATTATATTTTTATCCGCTGTTAATACCGATAAAAAATTCATTACCCAAGGTTACGCTTCCGGTGGTAAAGACTACGTAACGAAGCCTGTGGATCCTGAAATTCTTTTGCTTAAAGTAAAAACTTTTTATAATCTCCAGGAACAGAGTATAGCTATGAGAAAAACACAGCAGAATCTGGAACTTGAAGTCAAAGGAAGACGCGAATCTCAGGTGACGATGAAATCCAAGATAGATCATTTTCATCTTATGCTGGAGTCTCTTCCACAGATTGCATTTACTCTGAATGAAGAAGGTGCGGTTGATTTCGTTAATGGTAAATGGTATCAATATTCAGACAATGAACAGAATTTCCCGGAAACACATCCTGATGATCATAATATAAGCGAAGAACTGGAAAGATGCAGAAAAAAAGGAAAAGCTCTTGAACTGGAGATCAGAATTAAAAATGTTATTTCGGGCCATTACCGTTATCATTTGCTTAGAGTAACCCCTGTATATGATGAACACCGTATTAAAAACTGGGTGGGAACATTTACCGATATTGACGATCAGAAAAAAGTGGAAAAAGAAAAAGATGAATTCTTAAGTATTGCAAGCCACGAATTAAAAACTCCTTTAACCAGTATTAAAGCCTATGTTCAGCTATTGGAAAGGAAGCTGAAACTTGATAAAGACAGCTCAGAAGCAGGATTTGTCACAAAAGTTCAGGGCCAGATTGAAAAGCTGAATACACTCATCACGGATCTTCTTGATGTTTCGAAAATTGAAAACGGAAAACTGAAAATCAATAAAAAGCCGGTGAATCTGGAAAATGTGATCAGTAATGCGATTGAGACCATAAAACAAACCCATGAACGCCAGGTGAAAATTGAACGCCATGGGGTAAAACCTGATATTTTAATTCCCCTGGATGAAATCCGTATCGAGCAGGTGCTGATTAATTTTCTCACCAATGCAATCAAATATTCCCCTCATAATAACCAGGTGATTGTAACCACCTTTGTGGATCAGGAAGCCCAGGAAGTGAGAGTGAATGTTACAGATTTTGGAATCGGAATTCCTGACTTTAAACAGGAGGCCGTATTCAAGAAATTCTATCGTGTGGAAGAATCTTCACTGCAGTTTCAGGGAATGGGAATCGGGCTGTTTATTTGCTCAGAAATCATCAAACAGCACCATGGAAGCGTCGGGGTTTCCAGTATCGTAGATGAAGGATCTACGTTTTATTTTACCTTACCATTAAATTAATTTTCATGCCGAAAAAAATTATACGAAATCTTCAGTTTGGAATAGGTCTTTCACTTTTGATATTGATAGCCAGTTCGATAGCCTCATACTGGAGTATTCAGAATCAAATGAATCACCGTGAGAGTCTTTCCAAAAGCAGGCGTTCTGTAACGGCTGTTAAGGATGTTCTTGTAGCTTTGCTGGATGCTGAAACAGGAAACAGGGGCTATCAGCTGACCGGAAGAGAAGATTTTCTCGAACCCTATAAACGCGGACTAAGAGAATACTCCAAAGCGCTGGTGCTTGCAGAATCACTTGGGGTCCAGGATAAAAATCAACAGGAAAGACTTGCCGGATTAAAAGTGGCGGTGAGCCAGGTGATGGATAACCTGAAAAATCTGGTGGAAAACAGACGGAAGGGTATTGTGATGACCCAGCAGCAAATCGTTACCGGTAAAACTTATATGGACGAGTGTCGTAAAATTGTAAAAGATTTTGTGCAGTATGAAGAAAGCCAGGTTGAAATCAAAAACAAAGATTTAACACGCTCATCAGAAACGACCGTTCTTTTTATTGTTTTTTCTGCACTGGCTGCGGTAGTTGTGACCACATTTTTCTATTTTAAAATGAGGGCAGATCTTATCAGGAGAGATGAGCTGGAAAAAATGCTGAGGGATAAAGATCAGGAAATGACACGCCGTGTAAGTGCTATTCAAAAAATTGCGAACAGAGTAGCCAATGGTGATTACAGCGAGAAAGCTGTAGATAACGCAGAGGATGACCTTGGGGATCTTGTAGAATCCCTGAATCACATGACCGAATCTCTTAAAACATCTTTTGAAAAAATTAATAAAAGCGACTGGCGCCAGAAAGGTCTTGCTTTACTGAATGAATCCCTTGTCGGAAATAAATCAGTAAAAGAAGTTGCCGGCAGGGCTTTACATCAGTTGATTGAATACGGAAACTGTATTAACGGTTCATTATATCTTTTTGACGAAGGTGTCCTGAAGCTCAACAAAGCATTTGGTCTGGAAGCCAATATGAAACAGACTTTTGAGCCGGGTGAAGGAATGGTGGGCCAGGCTTTCATGAATGCTAAAACACAGGTATACAATAATCTTCATGAAGATGATTTTGTAGTAACTTTTGCCAGCAGTACCATTAAGATCTATGGCATCATTCTGATACCGGTCTTTGCAGACGGCCATGCGATAGGAGTTCTGGAATTAGGATCTACTTCTAATTTTGAAGAAGACAGAATCAGCTATTTTGAAGAATGCTGCATCAATATAGGAATAGCCCTGAATGCGGCAAAAGGAAGAGAAAAAGAACAGCAGCTGCTGGAAGAGACCCAGGCACAGTCTGAAGAATTGCAGGTACAGCACTCTGAGCTTGAAAACCTTAATACTGAACTGGAAGCACAGACACAGAAGCTTCAGGCCTCAGAAGAAGAGCTCAAAGTACAGCAGGAAGAGCTGATGCAGGCCAATGCAGAGCTTGAGGAACGCTCACGATTGCTGGAAGAAAAGAATCATTTGATTGCTGAACGTAATAATGAGATTCAGAAAAAAGTAGAGGAACTGGCACTCAGCACCAAATACAAGTCTGAATTTTTAGCCAATATGTCTCATGAACTGCGTACACCGCTTAATTCAATCCTTCTGTTATCGCGGTTAATGGCAGAAAATCCGGATGAAAACCTTAACGAAGACCAGGTGGAATCTGCCAAAGTTATTCAAAGTTCTGGAACAAGCTTATTAACATTAATAGATGAAATTCTTGACCTGGCTAAAATAGAATCCGGTAAAATGACCCTGGAATATCAGGAAGTGGTTATTGAAGAAATTGTAAAAGATCTGAAGAGTTTATTTAATCCTGTATTTCAGGAAAAAGCCCTTCCTTTCAATATCGAAATTGATTCGGACGTGAAGCCTGTTATTGAAAGCGACCGCCTCCGTATAGATCAGGTATTAAGAAATCTGCTGTCCAATGCTTTAAAGTTTACAACAAAAGGAAGCATCAGTTTATTGATCAAAAAACATTCTGAAAAACCTGATTTTATTATATTTTCTGTAAAAGATACCGGTGTCGGAATAGCTGAGGATAAGCAGAAAATTATCTTTGAAGCATTCCAGCAGGCTGACGGATCTACAAAAAGAAAATTTGGAGGTACGGGTCTGGGACTTTCTATAAGCCGTGAAATTGCAAGACTTTTAGGAGGTGAGCTTGTTCTGAAAAGTGAACTCAATAAAGGAAGTGAATTCAGCTTCATTATTCCTGTGCATCAGGTTACTGAAGTTGTTTATTCCGAAACGGATCAGGATCTGGTGGAAATTATACGGGAAGATGTTGAAGAAATTCAGAATATCCTTGATGAAGGAGAAACGGTTAAAAAGAATACGTTGGAAATTCCTGAAGATGTGGAGGACGACAGAGAGAATATTCAGGAAGGGGACAAAATCATCCTTATCATTGAAGATGATACCAATTTTGCAAAAGCTCTATTGAAATATGCCCGCTTGCAGAACTATAAAGGGGTAGTGGTCGTAAGAGGAGATTACGGTCTTTCGGCGGCTCAGAAATATCATCCGCATGCTATTTTACTGGATATTCAGCTTCCTGTAAAAGATGGCTGGGAAGTCATGGACGAGTTGAAGTCTGATCCTCAGGTAAAACATATTCCGGTACATATGATGTCTGCCCTGCATGTGAAAAAAGAAAGCCTGATGAAAGGAGCGGTAGACTTTATCAATAAGCCTGTGGCTCTGGATAGAATGACGGATGTATTCAGGAAAATTGAAGAAGCATTACAAAAAGGACCTCAAAAAGTTTTAATTGTCGAAGAAAATGCCAAACATGCCAGCGCATTGTCTTATTTCCTGAGTAATTTTAATATTTCCTTATCTGTGGAACATAATGTGGAGGATAGTGTAAAAGCACTTACTTCAGACCTTATTGACTGTGTGATTCTGGATATCGGAAGCACGAAAGCCAATGATTATCACGTCATAGAATCAATCAAAAGCTATGAAGGACTGGAAAATCTACCGATCATTATTTTTACGGAACATCATTTGTCTAAAGAAGAAGAACTGAAAATAAAGCAATATGCAGATTCTATTGTTGTAAAAACTGCACATTCCTATCAAAGAGTTTTAGATGAGGTTGGTTTATTCTTACATTTGGTGGAGGAAAAAAACAGTTCGGCCGAAGGTAATACAGGCAGAATGCTGGGTTCTTTAACAGAAGTCCTGAGTGGTAAAAAAGTACTCATTACTGATGATGATGTCCGCAATATTTTTTCTTTAACCAAAGCCCTGGAAAAATATAAAGTTGAGGTCATTGTAGCGATGGATGGAAAACATGCTTTGGAGCAAATCAGTCACAATCCGGATATCGATGTTATTCTGATGGATATGATGATGCCGGAAATGGATGGCTATGAGACAATAAAGGAAATAAGAAAAATGCCGGCATTTAAAAAACTGCCTATTATAGCTATTACTGCTAAATCAATGATCGGAGAAAGGGAGAAATGTATTACAGCAGGAGCTTCGGACTACATTTCAAAACCAGTCGATATAGATCAGCTATTATCACTCCTTCGTGTTTGGTTGTATGAAAGTTAAACAGATAAAATTCTGATGAATAAGAAAATTTTAATCGTGGATGATGACCCACGCAATATATTTGCTTTAAAACTAACCCTTAAAGCCCGTGGATATACAGTGGAATCATCTACAATGGCACAGGATGCCCTGGAAATGATCAAATCTGATCCTCAGTTTTCCGTTGTTCTTATGGACATGATGATGCCTGGCATAGACGGATATGAAGCTGTAAGAATGATAAGGGATACTCAGGAAATCAAACATGTTCCGGTGATTGCTGTCACCGCACAGGCAATGCCCGAAGACCGCCAGAAATGTCTGGAAGCCGGAGCCGATGATTACGTAACAAAACCCATTGATGTGGATCTTTTAATAACGGCAATAGAAAAACTTTCATAGATGCTGGAACCAAGTATCATAAAAGATGAAGAAGTAGAATATCTCATCAGAGATGTGTATGACAGGTATGGCTATGACTTTTCGGGTTATAGCAGGGCTTCATTTAAAAGAAGAGTTAACCGTATATGTCTTTTAGACAGGTTTACCAGTTTTGCAGAGCTCAGATACACTGTGATGAATGATACAGAGTACTTAAAACGTTTTGTTGAAGAAGTTACAGTAAATGTTACGGAAATGTTCCGGGATCCTTCTTTTTTTAAAGCACTGCGGGATAATATATTGCCTCAGTTGGGAACCTATCCGCTCATCAGGGTGTGGATTGCAGGATGTTCAACAGGAGAAGAAGCATATTCTATAGCCATTCTGCTGAAAGAAGCCGGTCTTTACAGTAAGTCTCTGATTTATGGAACCGATTTGAACCCCGCTGTTCTTGAAACAGCCAGAGCTGGTATTTTCCCTTTGCAGCAGATGAAACTGTATTCGGAAAACTACATGCTTTCAGGCGGATTAAAAGACTTTTCGGATTATTATACTGCCAATTATGATAGTGTACGATTTGATAAAAGCTTACAGGAAAAACTGATTTTATCAACACATAACCTTGTATCAGACAGCTCTTTCAATAGTTTTCAGTTGATTGTGTGCAGGAATGTACTGATTTATTTCGACAGAGAACTTCAGGAAAAGGTATTCAGACTTTTTGATAACAGCCTGGAAAATTTAGGTTTTCTCGCATTGGGAGCAAAAGAAACCCTTCGGTTTTCTGCTATCGACAAAAATTACCATCAGGTTGAAGATCAGAAAATCTGGAAAAAAATTGATCACCACTAGTAATGAGCGGAATGAAACCACAAACCAATACAGAGTTAATTGTTATCGGCGGATCAGCAGGAAGTTTGCAGGTCATTATAGAAATGATCAAAAACCTGGATCATACCATTCCTGTTCCCATTGTACTGGTGATGCATCGTAAAGCTCAATCGGGAGATATTCTGCGTACTTTACTGCAGCAGTTTACCAAAATACCTGTCATAGAGGTTGAAGATAAAACGGAAGTTCATAATAACACCATATATATTGTTCCCGCAGACTATCATTTGTTGTTTGAGAACACACAATGGATGTCATTGGACAGCTCGGAAAAAATGAATTATTCCCGTCCCTCTATAGATGTTACTTTCAGGTCAGCAGCAGAAATTTATGGGGAAAATCTGATTGGTATCCTTTTATCGGGAGCTAATGCCGATGGAGTAGAAGGACTAAGCTATATTAAAAAAAATAACGGGCAGGTATGGATTCAGGATCCGGAAACAGCAGAAGTGGAATTTATGCCGAAACATGCCATAGAAGAAATTGAATATGATTTAATTATCACGCCCGCCGGTTTAGCGGATTATATAAAACAATTATAATATTTCAGAATAGAATAATCTACATAATATGAGTAAAAAGAAGATTTTAATTTTTGATGATGAAGCGGCTATCTTAGAAGTGATCACCATCATATTTGAAGAAAACGGGTATGATGTCAAAATCTCAGAGACTTCACACGATATCCTTGAGAAAGTGGCAGACTATCAGCCTGATGTTATTCTGATGGATAACTGGATTCCTAAAATAGGAGGGGTAGAAGCTACAAAACTTCTCAAAAGCACCGAGGAATTTAAACATATTCCTGTCATTTATGTTACAGCCAATAATGATATTGTTGCGTTGGCCTCAGAAGCAAAAGCTGATGATTATGTCTCAAAACCTTTTAATCTTGATGATCTGGAAGCAATGGTTGCGAAACATTTGAAAGAACAGGTATAATATCCGGTTACATTAAAAAATAAAAGAGGCTGTCTCAAAAGTGAGACAGTCTTTTTTTTGAGCATAAAAAAAGGAAAGCTTTT
>NZ_JCAKRV010000015.1:0-128127 GCF_059515165.1 Chryseobacterium sp. CS3K3.1
TGTCTTTGTATTTTCCTTTATGTAACGAATAAAACATTCAATAAATATTTGATTACAAATACTACATGGGAACCGGATTATTTTTCAAAATCATAAAAATTGATTCCTGTTTCTTCATTTTTAATTTTTACAACTCTCGTTTCCAAAGGGTAAAAAATAAATTCTCCGGCACCCTGAATTTTTGCCTCCAGAAGGTGTCCGGCCAAAGCTGTGTAATCTTCTCTTCCCAGCGTAATGTGAAGGTGCAAGGTTTGTTTTCCTTCTATTTCAGAAACATTTCCGGAAATATTGGTAACTTCCATCTGTTCTTTGAAGGTCCTGTCCACATATTTTTTGGTGGCCGGATTAAAGAACCGGAGAGTAGCTTCACTCACAGCTCCTATTCCTGTTACTTCTCCCGCCCGGATATTCTGATTCTGAATAAAGTCGGTTAAAGCTTCTACAATATTGGAATGATTTTCAATACTAACGATGTAAATATGATCCACTTTCCTTGCAGACCAATGGTTTCCTTTATAATTCATGATTTCCATGTTATTGTATTGTTTTCAAATAATTGATGATTCCTATAACGTCATCCTGACCGAAGCCTTTATCATGCGCATTCTGATAGGTTTGAACCAGAGCTTCAGACAGAGGATAATCGGCACCTGCATTTTTGGCAAGAAGGATATCTTTCAGCATCAGGTCAAGGGCAAATGCCGGGGTGTACTGATTGGCAGTCAGCAAAGGTGTTTTTACTTTGGTTGCCCCGCTTCCGCTGGCACTTTCGTTGATTATTTCCAGCATGTCTGATCTTTCAATCCCCAGCTTTCCGGCCAATAAAACTGTTTCTGCAAGCCCCTGATAAATGGCAGACAGAAAATAATTGACAGATAATTTTCCCGCAATACCTTTTCCGTTTTCACCTAAATGTTTAACAGATTTTCCCATTTTCAAAAGGTAGGGCATGGCCCGCTGAAGGTCTTTTTCTTCACCTCCTGCCATAATGATCAGAGTTCCTTCCTTGGCTGGCTGGGTGCTTCCTGCTACAGGCGCATCGATAAAGGAGGCCTCTTTTATTTTCAGCGCAGCAGATGTTGCCGCAGACGCTTCGGGTAAGATCGTACTCATATCTACAAAGAGCTTCCCCTGAATATTTAGTGGAAGAATTTCTTCGTATACTGCTTTTACAGCAGTGTCGTTGGTTAGCATTGTGAATACAATATCACTGTTTTGTACAAGATCTTTAATCTGGGTGCAGACTATAGATTTTTCCTCAAAATCTTTGGCTTTTTCAGAAGATCTGTTATACACTGAAAGCGGCAATCCTGCTTTTTCGATATTCTTTGCCATAGGATGCCCCATATTTCCTAATCCGATGAATCCGATTTTTTCCATAGTATGTTTTCTATTTTTTATTGAGTAAGTCTTAATATCCTGATTGAAGGAGAATCCTCTGAAAGAAGATCAATGAAGTATATAAATACGTTTGTTTTGCAGCAAAATACCGACCAAACAGCCATTTGCCCAATTAAGTTTTAATTATATTTTTATCCATAAGCTTTTAAAACCGGATAAACTTTCAGAAATTTGCAGCAAATAAGAAGTAATGAAGATCGTAGATATAGACAACTGGAACAGAAAAGAACATTTTGAATTCTTTTCTAATATGGCAAGCCCTTATTTTGGATTTACAACGGAGGTGGACTGCACCAAAGCTTACGATACCGCCAAAGAAAAAGGGTATTCATTTTTTGCCTATTATTTTCACAAATCTATGGTGGCCGTTAATAGAGTAGATGAGCTGAAACTCAGAATTATTGATGGACAGGTGATACAGTTTGACACCGTCCATGCCGGCAGTACAATCGGAAGACCGGATGGAACTTTTGGATTTTCATTCACTCCTTTCTCAGAAGATTTTGAAACTTTCAATGCGGCACTGCAGGAGGAAATAAAAGGAGTACATGAAACCACAGGACTAAGATTAAGCAACGGAAGGCTGGGAAAAGACCACATCAGACATACTACTATTCCATGGAATTCATTCAGTGCCATATTGCATCCTACAGATTTTAATACAGCAGAATCAGTTCCAAAAATTGCTTTTGGAAGATTCAATATCCGTGGAGGCAGAAAATATCTGCCGGTTTCTGTTGAAGCACATCATGGTTTGGCAGACGGTATTCATATAGCAAGATACCTGGAAGAGTTTCAGAAAGAACTGGATCAATGATCATGGTCTCTACTATCTCTAGATTGAGTAAATGCTTTAATTCCTTACATTTTAAGCTACCAAAGATATTTTCACTCAGTATAATCCATTAAGACTCTTTCTTTAAATAAAATAATATTACGCTATTGATTACCATATTATTTAATATTTCTGTACACATTAAATATAACAGATAGTATCAGAGCTGTCATGCTGAGCTTGTCGAAGCATCTACCAATGTAATTATCAGAAGTTCAAGTGTCTTTTATAAAAAAAAAGATACTAACAGTCCTATTGTTAAGATTTCTCATCTCTCATTGTGGGAAACCGTAAAAAATATTTTCAAATCTTCAATACATTTGAATCGTTATATTACTTATATTAGAAAATTGATTTACGGTCAAAAAACTAATAAACCAATAACTTAATTGTATTAAAATGAGCAATTTTGAAAATCCAGAGCTACAGATTCTTACTTCCAAAGCAAGAGCTGATAAAGCAATCAATTCCCTGAAAGGGCTTTTATTAGGAATTCTTTCTGATGATATCATCGATGTTAAGGAGACGGATGAGCTTAGGTTATGGGCTAAAGAGCATTATGATCTTATTAACAGAAACCCGTTCCGTGAATTTATGCTTTTGATTGAAAATACAGCATCCAATAAAATTCCAGCTAAAGAAGCCGTTGAAGATCTGTATTGGCTGTGTCAGAAATATGAACATGATAGTATTTATTACAATGGAATTACTTCAGATTTACAGCTTTTACAGGGGATTTTCCATGGTATCCTGGCAGATGGTGTTTTAAATAATGATGAAGTTTTTAAACTTCATGAATGGTTGTCAGATAATGAACATCTGAATTCACATTACCCTTATGATGAAATCAGAAGTCTTGTTTTATCAATTGTTGCCGACAAAAAAATAGAAGAAGAAGAAAGAGCAGTATTAACTGCTTTTATCAAACAGTTTGTTGAGTTAAAAAATACAGATATTGCTGAAAAAGTAGAAAAAGATACGGAAGGTGTTTCTATCTCTGGTATCTGTGCTGTAGATCCTGAAATTATTTTTGAAAATAAAACCTTCTGTATCACTGGAATTCTCAGCAGAGGTAACAGAAGTGAATTACAAGAGGCAATTACAAATAAAGGAGGTATTTCCGTGAATAGTATTTCTAAAAAAACAGATTATCTGATTATTGGAGATACCAACAATGCCTGTTGGAGCTATTCCTGCTATGGAAGAAAAGTAGAAAAAGCCTTAGACCTCAGAAAGTCTGGTCATACCATTATTTTGGTTCATGAATTTGATATTTTTGATGCTATTTGAAAAGAAGATTCTTCAGAAGAGGCAATAATGATAACTAAAGAATATGCTATGCCGAACAATAAAGTTTCATTCAATACCGATCCTTCTATTATCGATGTATCCGGAAATTGTGACAGTCCAATCGATTTTGGAGATGAAGATTTTATATCCGGGAATACTTCTGATATCCGGAGTTCGTCCTATGATCCGGATTTTTGGAAAATAGGTACCAAATACAGTCGAAAACTCAATCTTAATGAGAATCAAACTGTAATGCTCAATACCATGTCTTTATCCAATAATGTGTTCAACGAGATTGAATTTTGCAGAGTACAAATTATAAAGCAGTTCTTAAGATCAATAGACTACCTTTATTCCAACTGTATTCCAGTCAATAAATCATATGCAACTGTCATTGATGAATTGTCGGAAATCATCGTCTGTCTACATTATAATTATAAAAAAGACAGCCTGAATTATAGTTATACTTACAATTCTGTACAGACAGAAATTCTCAACCACATTTTAAAATTATGTGAAAATAATGTCCGTGAAGTCTATGGTATCAAAAGGAAAATCAACACTGATTTCAATTATACCGATCAGGATATTCTTTATCAATACAATAAAAAAATTGTTTCGAAGCTTGAAACTTTTCTGATTGAAAACCAGTATCTGATTCTGGATGCTGATTTCAGAACCAATATTATTCTTAATGAAAATAATACCAACCGATGGAAGACAAAATTTGAATTAATCCGGAATGATTATTCCAACCCACTGGCCTTTGAAAGAGAGGTTTTCAGACTGGCAGATGTAAATATCAAAAACCCATCTGTGGACGCAATATTTTTTGAATCTTCAAAATTTGTGGCAGAGCATGATAAAAATTGTGCATTAAGGCTTTATATTCATTACTTAGAAAAGGATCTTAATTCACCTAAGTTCGATAAAAGAGAATTTCCAAAAAACATTCAGAAAAATCTGTTTTCTACCAAAGAACTGTTTTCTGATTTTGAAAAAATCATGAATGATTTTATTGGTGACAGAAATCTGGAAATTGCTCTTAAGAAAATCAATCAGTTTTATCTACCTAAAAGAAAGAGAATTACAATTGACGCTGAAGCCATTAAAAATATTCAGGCACAACATTCTGAAACTGCTGAAATATTAGGACAGATTCTGAGTGATGACAGTGAAGAAGAATTGATTTCCATACAGCAGGAAGAAGTTGGTAAGAAAAAAGAATTGACAACCAATGTTATTCCAATGATATCAGAAATTCAGGTTTCCAAATATAATGAAGAACTTAATTTAACAGATATTCAAAAGGATATTCTCGATTTATTTGAAAAACATAGTTTCAATATTCTACAGGAGGATCTCCGGGATTTTATTAAAACAAAAGGGCTCTTTATGGACTCTACAATAGATTCTATTAATGAGCGTTGTTTTGAACTCCTTGATGATATTCTGATTGAGGAAGAAGAGGAATATTTAATTATTAACACAAATTATTACAAAAAACTTTTAAACAATGATTGACAATATTAAACCTAAAGAAGCTACTTCCATTATCAATTCTCTGATAAGCGGTGTAGTTCCTAAAATAGGAGTACAACATATTACAGTAGGGAGATCTGAAGAAATCAATGCTTTTATTAGTGCCTTAGAAGATGTCAAAAACGGGCTCAGCCTTGTGAAATTCTGGATTGGTGATTTCGGAAGCGGAAAATCTTTTATGCTTCACCTTCTGAATACCGTGGCTTTAAAGCAGAAATTTGTTGTAGCCAATGCTGATTTTACCCCTGATAACAGGCTTTATTCCAATGATGGGAAAAGTGTGATCCTTTACTCTGCCATTATGGATAATATTGCCATCCAAACGAAGCCGGAAGGAGGTGCTCTGCAAACTTTACTTGAAAAATGGATTGAGCAGGTGATTACAAAAGCAGCGGAGGAAAACCATATCTCTCTGATGGAGATCCGAAATGATCAGTATCAACTACTGATTCAGAATTCTATCATGAAAACGGTAAATGAAATTACAGAAGTAGGCGGTTTTGATTTCGGTTCTGCTATTGTTAAATACTATGAAGGCTATATTAAAGGAGATGAATTATTGCGTAGAAATGCTCTGAAATGGTTGAAAGGAGAGTATAGCACAAAAACAGAAGCAAGACAGGATTTAGGAATCAGAGAAATCATCAACGATTCCAATTATTATGACATGCTTAAAAACTTTTGTAAACTTTTTGTAAGTATGGGTTATAGTGGTTTTATGATTAATCTCGATGAAGCCATCAACCTTTATAAAATTTCTACTATGACTGCCCGTGAGAAAAACTACGAGAAAATTTTATCAATTTACAATGATTGTTTTCAAGGGAAAGTAGCCAATCTTTTTATCAATTTTGCGGGGACAAAAGATTTTTTGGAAAATGAGAGGAGAGGATTATTCAGTTATCAGGCTCTTAAGTCAAGGCTTGACGCTAATAAATTTGAAACTTCTGAATTTCGTGATTTTGCGCAGCCAGTGATCAAACTCATGCCATTGAATCATAATGAAATATTTGTTCTTCTAAAAAAGCTGAAATTGATATTCGATTTCAATTATAAAACAGAACTCAATATAACAGATGAAGAAATTTCTTCTTTTATGGAGGAAATTTTCAATAAACCGGGGGCTGCAGAATTCCTGACACCAAGAGAAGTGATCAGAGACTTTTTGAATATGCTTAATATCATCAGACAAAACCCGGAAGTGGACAAAAAAAGACTTTTCGGAGAAATTGAAATCACAGACGAAAGACCGAATGATCTTATTCTGTTAGACAGTATTGAAGAATTATGACGGCGTTTAATCTGCTTTCAGAGCCTATCAGGAAATATATCCGGGATAAAAAGTGGGAGGGTTTAAGACCTATTCAAGAGGCGTCTATTCAAAGAATTATTTCTACAGATAATAATTATATTTTAATATCAAGAACAGCTTCAGGGAAAACTGAGGCTGCTTTTCTGCCTATCCTTTCTAAAGTAAATTTTAAAGAACAGGGAGTAAAAGTCCTTTATATATCACCACTGATTGCTTTGATCAACGACCAATTCCTCAGGGTAGAAAAGCTTTGTGAATATCTGGATGTTCCTGTCACAAAATGGCATGGTGAAGCTTCTAAAGGAGTTAAAGACAGGCTTCTGAAAAATCCGGAAGGTATTGTTCTCATCACTCCGGAATCTCTGGAAGCGATGTTTGTAAATAAACCTTATAATATACGCCATTTATTTTCTGCCCTGGAGTATGTGGTTATTGACGAAATTCATTCTTTTCTAGGTTCAGACAGAGGAACTCATTTGCAATCTTTATTGAGTCGACTTCAAAGAATAAATGGTAAAAAGTTCAGTGTTGTAGGACTTTCTGCAACTGTAAGTGATCTGAATCAGTATAGTGAGCTGAAAGAATTTCTTGGAGACAGTGATCATACCAAAATTATCAGGGATACGACTCCAAAACCAATCAATGCAGTATTTAAATACTTTCCAGGCTCTGTTGAAGAATTGCCTTTACCATTATTAAAAGACCTTTATATACGAACCAGAGAAAGTAAAGTTTTAATATTTCCCAATGCCCGTGGAAGAGTAGAAGAAGTAGCTGTAAAGCTGAAACAAATTTCAGAAAAAGTAGGAGGACACAAAAATTATTTTTCACACCATTCCTCTGTAGATAAAGAAGTCCGTGAATATGTTGAGTTTTTTGCTAAAAATTCAACTTTGCAGAATTTCTGTATTTCCTGTACTTCAACATTAGAGCTGGGAATTGATATTGGAAATGTAGATGAAGTGGTACAAATTGATGCTACACATAGCATTGCTTCACTCATTCAGCGTGTAGGCAGAAGTGGTAGAAGGGAAGGAAAAGCCAGCAATTTATTCCTGTATGCGACGGAAGCATGGAGCCTGTTACAGTCTCTGGCATGTTGGATGCTCTATCAGGAACATTACATAGAACCTGTTTATATTAACAAAAAGCCTTATGATGTTATGGTTCATCAGCTTTTATCTATTGTTAAAAGCTCTTCCGGAATTTCTTTGCCTCAACTTGTGGAAGAAATTGTAGGAAACCCTACATTTTCGGAGATCAGTCTGAAAGAAACAGAAGAAATCATATGTCATCTTACCTCTATTGATTTTTTTGAAAAACTGGGAAATGAACTGATCATTGGTATCAATGGAGAAGAGGTTGTAAATACAAAAGATTTCTACAGTCTTTTTAATACTCCTGTGTTTTTTAAAGTATCCAGTAATGGAGTGAAAATTGGAGAATTACCCTTATCTCCACAAATCAAAGAGAACGAAAACATTTACCTTTCTGCTAAAATATGGAGTATAAAAGCTATTGATTATCAGACAAAAAAAATAGAGGTAATCCCTGCCCGAGATGGTAAGAAACCTAAATTTTTCGGAGATGCAGCGGATACAGCGCACCAGATCAGAGAAAAAATGTTTGAAATACTTATTTCCAATGAACAATATGAATTTTTGGATGATGTGGCTCGGCAAATAATTATTCTTTTACGAAGTGAGTTTTCTTTTTTTACCATCAATGATTTCAAAAAGGAAAGGCCTTTGCTGGAGCATAACGAAAAGCTTACTTTTTTTTCTTTTACAAGTTCGAGGATTAACCGTACTATAGAATTGATATTGGATAGCCTCAATATAGAAAATACGCTGGATCCTCAAAAGAGTGCTTTTGAAATAGAAAACTATACCACAGAAGAACTAAAAACAGTTTTCACTAATTCTGTTATAGGACAAAATATTGATGAAATACTAACAGGTTTAATAGAAAGCAAAACCGAAGTTATTGATTTTTCTAAATGGGGAAAATATCTTCCTATGTCTTATCAGGTGAAATTATTAAAAGAAAAATATTTCGATTTTGAAGGCTGTAGGATTTATCTTCAGGACTTGAAAATGATAAAGAATAAAAAGCAATAATAAAAAAGCCGGACTTAAAACCGGCTTTTGTTTTAATAATAAATCTTCCCGCGTTCTATTTTCAAGATCTGATTCTTTTCCATCTGTTTTATGGTCCGTATAACAGTTTCCACACGTAATCCGGTCAATGAAGCAAGCTGCTGCCGGGTAAGAGGAATCTGGAAAGAATAAGGCTTTTTATCATCATGATAACTTTTCAGATAATCCATCAGTAGTTTTAGCCTGGAAACCGGATTTTGAAAAGAAAGGTTATAGAGCATGATATATTTATAGTACATTCTTTCTGCAAGGCACTGATAGATATTTAATGAAATTTCGGGATTATCCCGGATCAGCTTCAGAAAGTTCTGTCTCGGCATGATGAAAATACTGGAATCTTCCATTGCAATGGCATTCATCGGGTAGGGCCGGTCTACAAAAAGTAAGGATTCTCCAAAGCTATGGCCGTCTGATAATATATTCTGGATAAACTCTTTCCCGTCTTCCATATAATTATTAAGCTTAACTTTTCCTTTTTCAATCTGGAAATAATACATTGGCGAATCTTCTTCCCGGAAAATAATATCTTCTGCTTTATAGTTTTTAATTTTGGCTCCAAATGAGATGAGCAAATTTTCAGTGATCATAGTTCTTATTTATTTTCAGCTAAAATTTTAAATACTCTTTAAGAGACTTTTAATGTTTTAAAATTTATAATAATAAAGGAACTGTGATTTTCTTTATTTCCCATGCAATGTGGTACCATTCATGTACCACATATAGTCACTTTTTTCTGAGTAATTCTTTTGTTTTAATATTGATCCAGATCATAAAAAGTAACTTGGATAATCCATTACATTTACAACCCACTAAAAAGTAACAGTGCAAACAATGGGAAACAGGCTGATAAAAGCTGTTAGGAAATTTTTATTAAAAAAATAACGTGGTATCTATGTGGTACACGCTTTTAATAAAATTTTAATCATTTTTTCTTTCTTTGCCAATGTAAAATTGATATAAAATTCACATGTGGAATTTTTTAACATGATTATTTAATAAATATAACCTATACGCTATGAAACATTACATTATATTAATTAAAAACATCAGAATTTTGAATACATAAAAATCAACCTGCTCCCAATAGTAAATCAGCAAAATACAGATAGAAAAGAGAAAAAAGACTTTGTACTGATATGCGCAAAAGATGCCGTATCTGAAATAAGTAGAGATGAGAAAGTATTATGAAAAATAAAAAACCTGAACCGAACATAGAGGATTTGAATCAAAAGATTCTTGTACAAGACGAAATTATGGCTCTTGCTAAAGCAAATTCTCCCCGACTGCTGAATAAATTCAGACTCGTCTATCCCGATTTTTTTAAGAAGTTATCTGCTATACAGCCTGCACTAAAAAATTCTGAGTTGATCTTTTGCATTTACCTTAAGCTCAATATGACCACAAAGGAAATTGCAACCTGCATTTTTGTAACCCCAAAAGCGATACAAAACAGGAAAAACAGAATCAGGAAAAAACTGAATATTCCTTCGGAATTTGATATCTATAAATGGTTTAATGAAATTTAAACCATTTTTTGTTTAAACTTCTACAATAGTTTTATCCAAATCGTGATACAAAAGAATTTTCCAACGGTTTTCTCTTGCTTCTTTTTCCCACTTCAGCCGTAATTCCATCGCCTTTCTACCATCAAAATCACTTTTGTACACTAAATGATATTTTAAATAAGAAGCCTGCGGGAGGTCATCAGCACCATAGAAAACAGTTTCATCATTTTCTCTGATCCAGAAGACCTGCATAAACGGTGTGTGCCCGCCTGCAACTTCATAGGAAATTTCATCTGTGATCTCTCCCTTATCATCATTCATCCACGTGATATTCGGAAGCTGAATCAGTTTTTCCAGGATCTCAAAATCAAAAGAAGGATTGCCTTTATTTTCCATTGCAAAATCCAGTTCACGTTTCTGTATGTAAATCCGGGCGTTTGGAAAAGCAGCTTCAAAACCATTTTCCGTAAGCTTCACAGCTCCTTCAATGTGATCCTTATGAAGATGAGACAGCAATAACCTGGTAACTTGTTCAGGACGGATGTTTTCCTTTTCAAGAATCTCTGAAACCACAGTTGTTCCGGTACTGTTTTTCCATCCAATTCCGGCATCCAGGAGGATATAGTCATTTTCAGTGATGATAAGGAACGGTTGAACCGACATTTTGATTCCTCCAATCTTATCAAAATTTTCTTCTGTTAAAAGCGTAAAATCCTTGGTTTTGCTTGCCGAAAAATTGCCTTCTTTAAGTGGAATGATTTTCATGCTGCAAATTTCCTTATTATTTCCAAGATTCAAAAAGTTTTTCGTCAATATATATTATCCATAAAAACAATCAGGCAGGCAGAATACTGAAATCATTCTACTTATCTCAGAATCACATAGCATTCATAAAAATGTAAAAGAAAAGAGAATATTATTTCCTTTTTTAATGATTATCTTTGATCTCTTAAAAATCTGACAGTATACATCTTTATCTGCTTTCAGACTGCTTTCAATTCAAATAAAAATTTTATACGTAATGCAGGAGAATTCTTCCAAAGGTATTTCCCGGACTGTTATCTGGCTTATGGCCGTTATTTCCGGACTCGTGGTGGCCAACAATTATTATAATCAGCCTTTACTGGCCCTTATTTCAGAGGAACTACAGGTTTCTGAGAGTGCAGCAGGTAAAATTTCTGTACTGACTCAGATCGGTTATGCGTTAGGACTCTTGCTGATTGTTCCGTTGGGAGACAAATTTTTCCGCAAAAAATTAATTTTAATTGATTTGTTTCTTGTTTTCGGATCACTTTTATGGATGACTTTTGCTACTCAATTATGGATGCTGTATGCAGCCAGCTTACTCATCGGGACAACTTCAGTTATTCCACAATTATTTGTCCCTATTGCAGCGGAGCTTTCTTCAGATAAAGAAAAATCCTCCAACATCGGGTTGGTAATGTCCGGGTTATTGCTCGGGATTCTTCTTTCCCGCTTTGTGGGAGGAATTGTAGGAGAAGTCTGGGGCTGGAGAGCCATGTTTGGAATTGCGGCAGGACTGATGATCATTGTCTGGTTAGCTGTCTATAAAATGCTTCCGGAAATGTCGCCCAATTTTAAAGGGAGCTATAAAGAGCTGATGCAGTCTGTAGCTCATCTTGCAAGAACACAGCCTGTTCTTCAGCTGGCATCATTCCGTGGGGCAATGGCATTCGGTTCTATGTGTGCTTTGTTTACCACATTGGTTTTTCATATGGAAAAGCCACCTTTTAATGCAGGTTCTTCTGTAGTGGGAAGCTTTGGATTAGCCGGGGCTGTAGGAGCTTTAGCTGCTGCTAAGGTGGGAAAACTTCAAAAGTATCTGGATATTAACAGAATTATCTTGTATTCTTTACTGATTGTCATCGGAAGCTGGGGCTTTACCTACTTTGCAGGTGAAACCTATTGGGGACTGATTGTAGGAGTAATTCTTGTAGATCTGGGAGTACAGTCAAGCCATATTATGAACCAGACCAATTATTTTTTGATTAAATCCAATGCTGTTAACAGACTGAATACCGTGTATATGGTATCTTATTTCATTGGAGGATCACTGGGAACATGGCTGGCTTCTATTGCCTGGCAAAAGGCTCAGTGGACCGGCGTATGTCTTGTAGGAACTGTATTCGGAGTACTGGCTTTGATTGCCCATATTTTGTTTTCAAAAAAAGTAAATAAAGCAAACGCAGAGATGTAAATTTTACTATTTCTGATTCGTTTAAGAAGCGGGATTTTATCTTTGATAAAATCCCGCTTCTTCTATTTTCACGCTTATTCAATTTGCGGATCTGCAGAACGCAGCCAGGTTCTTTCCACCTGTCAGAATTAAATTGTAATAGTTTTTGTTACATTAAGTAAAATATCCTATCTTTGTACTCTTAATTTGATGTAAAATTAAATACAATGAAAATAGAAATCTGGTCGGACGTTATGTGTCCGTTTTGCTATATCGGAAAAAATAATTTTGAACAGGCTTTGAATAAGCTTCCTTTTAAAGATGAAGTAGAAGTGGAGTGGAAGAGCTTTCAGCTGGACCCAACTTTAGATCCGAAAGAAACTCAGGATACCATTCAATATTTCAGAGAGAAAAAAGGAATTGCCGAAGCTCAGGCTGCTCAAATGCTGGGACAGGTTACCCAAATGGGAAAAGGAGCCGGAATTGATTTCAACTTCGGAAAAACATTGATCACCAATACATTTAGTGCTCATAAATTACTTCATCTGGCTAAAAAACACAACAAATCCAATGAAATGGAAGAGGCATTATTTATCGCTCATTTTATTGACGGCAAAAATGTTGGAGATACTGAAGTTTTGACAGCTCTTGCTGAAAGCTTAGGGATTGACAGAGAAGAAGCACTGCAGGCTATTACGACAGATCAACTGGATTATGAAGTGAATCAGGATATTCAGGAGGCAAGAAACAATGGCATTTCCGGGGTTCCTTTCTTTGTTCTGAACGGTAAATATGCTGTTTCCGGAGCTCAGCCTGCAGAAGTATTTGAAAATGCACTCCGGCAGACTTATAAAGAGACGGTGAGCCCGTTTAAGGATCTTTCCGGTGAGAACGGAGCTTCCTGTGATGCAGACGGATGCAGTATTTAAGATATCAGAACCCCAAAATAGTTTTATTTTGTGGTTTTTAATTGAATAGAGTCTTGTATCTTTGTAATACAGTAATAAAAGCTGTATAAATCTGATTTCTCAATGATAAAAATTAACAACAACACCCATTACTCAATTGATGATACCCTTTTTGTTTTTGCATTAGATTCCGAAGCAGGAACTGTTTTCGACGATAAAAACAAATTGATTACCGGTATCGGAAAAGTAAATGCGGCGATTGAATTAACCAAAGAAATTCACACAAGAAAACCTAAGCTGATCGTGAATTTAGGTTCTGCCGGAAGTAAGGGATTTCACAAAGGAGAAGTGGTATGCTGCACAAAATTCATCCAGCGGGATATGGATGTAAGAGGGCTTGGTTTTAAATTATATGAAACTCCATTATCAGGAGTACCACCTGTACTGGAATATGGTCTTAAAATGGATACTTTGAAAGAAGGAATCTGTGGTAGCGGTGATAGTTTTGAAATGAACCACTCCGAAACAGATTACAATATTGTAGACATGGAAGCCTATCCGCTGGCATTGATTGCCCAACAGGAAAACATTCCGTTTTTATGCCTGAAATATATTTCTGACGATGCAGGAAGTGACGCAGCAGATGATTGGAGCGTACAGGTACATCTGGCTTCCGAAGCCTTTAAAAAAATACTGTTTTTATAAACAATATAATCCTGAACAAAGTTTCAGGATTTTGTTTTCTATTTGTATTTTTACTTTCAACTCATCACTCATATGAAAGCATATGAAAGTTACTTTTTATAAACCGATGCATCCTGTTTTGAAAGATTATATTGAAGGATATTATTTTATAGAAAAAGATGACCATCAGAAACCTGTAAAATATCTTACATTTCCGGACAATTACTTTATTGTATCAGCATGTCAGGATGTTGCTGTTACACAGGATAAAGGATGGGTAGAAATTACCAGATCTTCTTCTGAAAATATCGTGGTTGATTTTGTATTCAGATGTTCTGTTCCTACTGAAATTTTTTATCGGCAATCGGTTAATGAAGTTACCGTTTACTTTAAACCCTTAGGTATTTATCATTTTTTTAATGCTGATAAAAGCGAAGATCTGGAACAGGAAATCCTTCTTTCAGACTTTACAGACATTATGGGCACTGTTTTAAAAGAGTCTGACAGGAGAATACAAATTGAAATACTGGAAAATTATTGTCTTTCCAAGTTCCGGCAAAGGAATTTACCTATGGCTTATACAATATTGAATGATTTTGAAACAGAATTGAGTATTGAAGAAATTGCTGCAAAAAATAAAATCACAAGACAGTATGTCAACAAGATCTCTCAGCGATACTTGGCTAAACCTGCTTCAGAATTCAGAAAAATACAGCGGTTTCGTAATGTCTTGATTTCAAATAAAAAATCCAGAAATCTTACAGAACTTTCCTACGAACATCTGTTTTATGATCAATCCCATCTTATTAAAGATTTTAAAGAACTCACCAGAATAAGCCCCGGGAAATTCTTTGAGAATGTAGATACTGATCAGAATAATGTTTGGTTATTCATCTGAGTTTCCATTTTTACAATTCATACAGAACTCATTAAAATACATTTGTTGAAATATTAAATCCTTATTTCAATGAAAAAATTATATGTTGGAATTTCCCTTTTCACTTTCTTATTTTCGAGTGCCCAAAAAAATGATATTTCAGTAGTGTTTGCTGATATTACAGAAAAAGTAAAAAGTCATTATATTGATAAAGAAACTTATAAAAAAGTGGATTCTTTATTTCAAAATGAACTGAAAAAAGGAACTTTTAAAGACCTCAATAAAAAAGATTTTGCAAATCTTCTCACTCAGAAGTTAAGAACAACTATTAAAGACGAACATTTTTTTGTAAAATATCTCGAAAACTATACGCCTGAAAAACAGATGAGTGAAAAAGAGAAAGAGAAATTGAACAATGAACACAATAGTCTTGAAAATTTCGGATTTGAAACAGTTCAGCGACTTTC
Source organism: Chryseobacterium sp. CS3K3.1 (assembly GCF_059515165.1). NCBI lineage: Bacteria > Pseudomonadati > Bacteroidota > Flavobacteriia > Flavobacteriales > Weeksellaceae > Chryseobacterium > Chryseobacterium sp. CS3K3.1. The sequence continues at coordinate 15,178 of NZ_JCAKRV010000015.1, forward strand.
TGGGAATATTGGGTACATCAATTATAAAGGTTTTGCCTCTCCTGAAGCCAGTGAAAAAACATTAGCAGCGGCCATGGACTTTGTTGCCAATACCCATTCTCTGATTATTGATCTCAGAGAAAACGGTGGTGGAGAAAACGGGATGCTTCTTTTGTTTTTAAGCTATTTTTTTGATCAGAAAAAAGATCTTTATACCACGTATTTCAGACATAATCAGAAAACGGTTGTAGACAGTACTCAACCCAAAGTTCTCGGACAGAAATATCTTCATAAAAAGATCTATATTCTTACCAGTAAAAAAACTTTTTCGGCCGGAGAAGCTGTAGCCTATTTTTTGCAGCAATATAAACTTGCCGAAGTAATTGGTGAAAAAACAGGGGGTGCCGCCAATCCTGTGGATCATTTTATGGTTCAAAATCAATATTTACTGCTTGTTCCGGCAGGAAAAATAACAGCTTTAACCACTCAAAAGAACTGGGAACATATAGGAGTGATCCCCGATCAGGAAGTGAAAAGCGAAGATGCTTTAAAGACGGCTCACATTAAAATTTTAAAAAATATAATAACATCAGAAACAAAAACAGAACTAACCTTACCTGAAATAAAAAATCTTATTTATAAATTAGAACAATAAATACCTAATTATGTCATCAATTATTATCAATACATCCAGCGAAAAAGACCTCGAAACACTTCAGAATATTGGTATACAAACCTTCACTGAAACTTTTGCAGAAAATAATACGGAAGAGGCTATGAAAAAGTATCTGGAAGAAAGCTTTAATACGGAAAAAATAAAGTCAGAGTTGAATAATCCTGATTCATTTTTCTATATTGCCTGGGAAGAAGACAATCCGGTTGGTTACCTGAAAGTCAATGCCGGAAAGGCACAGACCGAACTTCAGGATGATACCGCCCTTGAAATTGAAAGAATCTATGTAAAGAAAAGCCATCACGGTAAAAAAGTAGGCCAGCTTCTTTACAACCAGGCTTTGGAAACGGCTGAGCAACTTAAGAAATCTTATTTGTGGCTTGGGGTTTGGGAAGAAAACCTGAGAGCTTTACAATTTTACAGAAAAAACGGATTTGTTGAGTTTGATAAGCATATTTTCAGACTGGGAGAAGAGGAACAGACGGATCTGATGATGAAAAAAATACTGGATTAAACCTTTTTAACCACAGATGACGCAGATTTTCATATAATACAATCCTTTATACTTTCCAAATACCAGAATGAAGCATTCAGAATTTGTAAAACATATTAATCAGTATTATCCTTTATCTGAGGAAACGATTAAAGATTTACTGGATATCTGTACAGAAGAATATTACCGCAAAAATGATCTTCTGCTGGAATCCGGTTCTATGGCGAGATATTATTACTTTCTAAAGTCGGGAATAATAGGATATTACACAGTAGATGAACAGGGAAATAATATATATAAAATTTTCTTTGAAGAAAACAGCTTCGTAGCTTCTACAGCAGCCATTATTAAAAACGAACCCAGCGATTTCAATATTATTGCACTGGAAGACTGCTCAGTAATACAATACCCCGCAAAAGCTTACCGTGAGCTGCTGGAAAAACACCATGATCTGGCTCTTTTTCACCTGTATTATCTGGAAAAAAACTGGGTGGTGAAAAAAGAACCTTTGGAAGTCTCTCTGAAGTATGAAACAGCAAAAAAAAGATACTTGCAATTGCTTGACAAAGAATCTCTTTATAACAGATTGAAACAGCATCATATCGCTTCTTATCTGGGCATAACACCTACACAGCTTAGCCGGATCAAAAAGGAAATTAATGGAGATAAGTACTGATTACATTACCATCCATTTTTAATAATCAGCCTTAAAATGATTTATTTCATGTTTCCGGGATATATTCTGTTATTATGTTAACTTTACATTATATCACAAATAAGAGATATAATTAAAATATTAACCAAATATGAAGTTACACCACACGTATTTCTATCATCCTGATTTTGTAGAAAATAATACAGCTGTTATTGAATACTTTGAAAACCAGGAAATTTCAATGCAAAAAATCCAGAATGCCTTAGGCAGGGCAGAACGTTTTATTGTTCCACAGGATTCCTATGAAACTACACTTTCTATGGGAATTGAAGCAGCAAAAGGAGTTTTTAATAAAAGTAATATTTCTATCCTCGATATAGATATTATTATTTTTGTGAGCAGCTCTCCTGAACATCATATTCCCTGTGATGCCATCCAGATCCATCATGCATTAGAGGGAAAACCGGATACCTTATGTTATGATATTAATGCCAACTGTATTGGAGCATTTATAGCGCTGGATCAGGTATCAAAATATTTAAAAGGAACGCGGTCCGGAACAAAAGCTTTGGTAGTTTGTGCCGAAAAATTTTCGGGGATATTAGATCCTGATAATCCTACGACAGCTTTTGGTTTTTCAGATTCTGCTTTTGCCTTCATCGTAGAAAATGATGGAGACGACACGTCAGGGTTAATAGATGTATTATATCATACAGACAGCAGCTTTTGTAATACCGTACTTTATCCGCCTAAAGGAAGTTCGGATCATCATCATGGCGATCTGGCAACCTGGGATCGTATTTTCGACGGAATGGGAAGTGTCAATTTTGCACTGGAAAATATCCCTCTGTTCTTAAAGCGCAATCAGATAAGTCTGGAGCAGATTGATTTGTTTTTATTTTCACAGTTTTCTATCAAGAATATCAATACGATCCGTGATTACTTTCAGTTACCGGAGGGAAAAATTCCTTTTTACTCTAAAGAGCTTGGGTATACCGGAGCATCCAGTCCATTTTTAGCTTTAGACCAATATCAAAAAGAAGTAAAATCATTGAAAAAAGGAGATTATATTCTTATCTGGACACTGGGAACAGGCTATCAGGCAGGATTAATGCTTTGGAAATATTAATCATTGACTGATCTAATTTTATTAAAAGAATTAACAAAAGCTTCAACATAGGTTGAGGCTTTTCTTTTTTTTATACTGCAATTTTGCTCTGTCAAAGATGCATTGGTACACAATATGTTTAAAGAAATATGATACCAGTGATTATGATTAATTAAAAATTTTTCAGCATGAAGAAGCTTATCAACATTGTATTTGTACTGACTGCATTTGTACAGTTATCAGCACAAAAAATTATTCATCAGGAAATTTTCAGTCCGAAAATGAATAAAAAAATCAAAACAGTGATCATCACTCCCAATTTACAGCCTAATACCAGGTATCCGTCTGTCTATATTCTTCACGGCTTTAGCGGTAATCCGGACAGGATTATCAAACAGGATATTCCTGATCTGGTTAAAAAGGCTCAGCAATTTAAAACCATTTATGTACTTCCGGATGGAAACTACAGTTCATGGTATGTAGACAGCCCGATTGTTAAGGATTCCCAGTATCAGACCTTTATTGGAAAAGAGCTGGTAGAATTTATTGATAAAAACTATCCTGTGAAAGCTGAGAAAAAATTCCGCGGAATTCTGGGATGGAGTATGGGAGGCTATGGAGCAACCAATATCGGAGTGACTTATAATAAGACATTTGGTATCGTAGGCAGTTCTTGTGGAGCACTGGATTTCAACTCGTTCGGGGAAGGATATCAGAAATATATGGTGAATAAGGTTTTAGGACCACTCGAATCCATCAATCCCAGTTTCCTTACCGACAGCAAAATAAAACTGATGGCCGGAGCAGATCAGCAATATATTTTCGACTGTGGTACAGAAGATACCCAAATGATCACCATGAACCGGAATTTTCATAAAAAGCTGACTGAAATGAAGATCCAGCATCTCTACACAGAATCTTTAGGCGGGCACGTTCCGGAATACTGGAGCAGATCATTGTCTGAGCAATTGTCTTTATTTGACAGGTTTTTTAAACAATAAACCCATTTTTAAGTTTCGGCTAAAGCCATTTTGAATTTATATTTAATTATTAAACGGGCTAAAGCCCGTTCCTATTGAATATTGATTAGTTTTTATATCAATAGAAGCGGGCTAAAGCCCGCTTGTTTTTTATTGTTAGTGTAATATTGGCTTTAGCCGAAACTTAATACCCCTATATCCTTGTCAAGGTTTAAAACCTTGACAAGGATTAACCAGAAAAAATCCTTTTTGAGCCATGCCCAAAAAGGATTTACTATTGATTGAATGTTCAAAAATGCCAACTAACCAGGCATTCTATTAAAAGTGTTGAAAGTTTTTACCCAAATGTTCCTCTATCACAAAGAACGGATCTTCTGTAAGGGTGTGTGCTCTCATATCAATAAGGCTTACTTTACTCATCATACGAAGCATAATCCTTCTTTCACATGGCTGTTCTACACCATCAATATTTCTTACTCCCGCACGGAAGGCAGATCTTCCATGGGCACATAAATGATTATTTACCAGAATAACATCTCCTGCCTGAGGCGTGAATCCTGAATAAATCAAATGTCTGGCTTCTTCCCAGAACTCATGCAGTGTATTCTGTGCCTCCTCCGACTGTCTGATGCTGGAATTGAAAAGCTGTTCAGCAGCATCGAATCTCATGAAAGGAAGGCTGTAATTGCCATACAATACAGAATCCAGGGTTTCTTCTTCACTGTTTCCCGTTTCCAGATTGGCATCTTTCGGAATTTTATAAATAGGATCAAAAAGTGCTCTGTACTTTTCCCCGATAGACTCATGAGAACGGATGGAATATAACGTTGAAGGGACCTGCTCTTCATTTCTCACATACATAAAGCTTAAAAAATCAGCCTGATGTTTCAGAAAAGCGTCTTCCGTATGGACGTATAAATCTGTAGAAGATCCTGATCCGGTTTGCGTTTCCTTCATTTTTTCATCAGGAATGATGGCATGGATCAGTCCGCCGCCTTTACGCTGCGAATAATATTGTACCGGTTTTGATGGAAGTGCACCATGGATAAGGGCACATGCAAAGCCATATAAATTAAATTTTGAATAATCGGCTGCCTGCCAGTTGGGAGGAGTAGAACCTATATTCTCCTGATCGATATCCATGAGTCCGGTAAAGATCAGTGCACCATATTGATTTTTTGAAAAGTCACTCGCAAAATCAGCCGCTATATTTAAGATTCTCTCTGGTAAAAAATAAGACGCCAGCTGATGGACATGTTTTATAAAATCACGGTTTTCATAAGTGTCATACTTTTTCTGAAGATGCAAAGCCGCATCTTTTATCATTCTTCTTTCCTGAGAGGTGACTTCTATGACCGTAGGAAGCAGTTTTACAGCTGTTAAACAGTCTTTATCTAAAATTTCTGTAGAATTCATTAAAAAAAATTTGGTGTTAAGTAATAATTTTTATCTTTGTTTTTAATTATTCTAAATAACAATAGCAGAGTCAAATTTAGTAATAATTACGTAATCACCAAATAAAATATAATAAAAAATGCAAAATTTAAAAACCTGACTATCAGATATATATAACCATATATCGAAAAAACCACAACAACTTACAGATTTAAAAAATCACATTACAAAACTTTTATGAACAACAATTTAATATCCCTAGAAGCGCTCGCAAGCACCACTTCACCTCACATTTCGGGGAATTTTGGGAATATTTTTCATCCTGACAATTATGATCATTATCGTAATGCTGTCAACAGTACTTTAGACCTGGTTCAGGAATTTCTTCACAGAAACAACAAGCCTTTCAGTGGTATCGAAGCCAGAACAATGAAAGGAATGGTACAACAGATTGATCTTAATCAAAAACTATCCAACTATAATGAGCTGCTTGCTGAAGTAGATGATATTTATGTAAAGCATGCCACCGCTTTTCACTTACCACAATATGTAGCTCACCTTAACTGTCCTGTAGTAATTCCTGCATTGGCAGGAGAAATCCTTGTAAGCGCCATCAATTCTTCGCAGGATACTTATGATCAGAGTGCGGGAGGAACCTTTATGGAAAGAAAACTGATCGACTGGACTGCGAGTCAGATCGGATATAATACGAATGAAAGCGATGGTGTTTTCACCGCAGGAGGCTCACAGAGTAATTTGATGGGATTGGTCATGATGCGTGACTGTTTTTCTCAGAAAAGATATAACCACAATATTAAAATGGATGGTCTGCCAGTGGAGGCAAGCCGTTTCAGGATATTTGTTTCCGATAAATCTCATTTCAGCAATCTGAAAAATGCGTCCATTATGGGACTGGGTGAGAAAAGTATTGTTAAAGTTCCGACCGATGAACGTTTCCGTATGGATATTTCTCTTTTAAAGAAATACATTAAGAGGGAAGAGCAACTGGGAAATATTCCTATCGGTATTGTGGCTACCGCAGGAACCACAGACTTTGGAAATATCGATCCACTGGATGATATCGCCAATATTGCAGAACACTATAACATCTGGATGCATGTAGATGCCGCTTACGGTTGTGCTTTATTATTAAGCGAGAAATACCGTGACCTGATCAATGGTATTGAAAGAGCAGATTCTGTAACGATTGATTACCACAAATCATTCTTCCAGCCGATCAGCAGCAGTGCTTTCATTGTTAAAAATAAAAAAGAACTGTTGATCCTTAAACACCACGCCGATTATCTGAATCCGAAGGAAATGGACGAGGAGGAAATTCCGGCACAGATCAATAAATCCATTACCCAGAGTACAAGAAGATTTGATGCGTTAAAACTTTGGTTTACTATAAGGATGATGGGTAAAGAACAGTTGTCAGAATATACAGACACCGTGATCGATCTTACCAAAGATGCTGCAGCGATGATCTCTGAAGATGCTGATTTTGAACTTCTTTCAGATTCCGACTTAAGTGTTCTTGTTTTCAGATATGTAGATCCGGAAATCAGTGATCTGAATGCCTTGAATCAGTACATCAAGATGAAACTGTTCTACAGCGGAGAAATCCTTGTAGCCAGTACAAAAGTGGATGGCAACTTCTATCTGAAGTTTACGTTCCTGAATCCGATTACGACTACGGAAGACATTCATCAAATTCTCACCACAATCAAAAACCATGGAAAAGACTTTAATTCAGAAAAATAGAACAGGAGAAAAAGCTAGGGAAATTACTTTCAGGATTCTGTTGAACGGAATGCTGAGAGAACTGGGAAACGGAAAATTCTACCAAGGCGTTCCGAAATATGATCTTCTAACGGCAAAAGCTCTTCAGAACAGTGATTATTCATTGTTTATGAGGTTTGAAATGAAGAAAAGCGGACTGTTTTTATTTGCTCCGGTTTCCTATCGTTCAGAAACTCTTTTTCATGAATACGGACCTGTTTTATGGGCGGTAGATCATCAAAATCAAAAAGTTTTTGAAGTGAATGATCAAAAGCTTACTGAACTGGTTTACAAAGAACTTTCTGAGTCTACCAACGAAACGGGTTTCAGAAACTTTGTGGAAAGAATTCAAAGCAGCTTAAGAAATCTGGAACAGACAACGGAAGCCTGTCTTCAGGATGATCAGCTGTTGACCTATTCTTTCCTTGAATCTGAGCAAATGCTTCCTGCAGGCCACAATCTGCATCCTTTCACCAAATCAAGAATGGGATTCTCTGAGGAAGAACAGCTTTTATACGGCCCAGAATTCGGAAAAGGATTTCAGCTGGATTATTTTCTGATTCATAAAGACTGCATTACAGAAAAATCTCTTCCGGGAATCTCGGCCAAAGAAATCTTTGAAAAATGGATTTCACTGCCAGAAAGCTACGATTTTGAAAACATCAATGACTTTTACATCGTTCCATGCCATCCATGGGAGGCACAATATCTTTTATCAACAGCAGAATACCCTGAAATGCTGGGTTCCGGGAAAATCATTCACATCGGACCATTAGGTGAGGATTTTTATGCAACATCTTCCATAAGAACGGTATACAATCCGGACTTCAGCTGGATGTTGAAATTCTCTCTGCATGTTTTAATGACAGGCTCTGTGAGAACAAACAGCTTAAAAGATCTCAACAGAGGTTATGCTTCCGCAATCTGGTGGCAGCATCAAAAAGCCTCATTTGAAAATGACTTTCCGAATTTTAAACTATTGCTGGAGCCTTCCACATTAAGCGTTCATTATGAAGGGAAGAATATGGACAGCCTGAATATTCTGCTCCGTGAAAATCCTTTTTCAAATGAAGATAAAGTGATTCTATTGGCAAGGCTTTGTCAGGATGAATCTACAGATGGTTTCAATTTTACAGCGCATTTCTTTAAGAATGTTGCGAATCAATTGGGTGTAGATGCAGAAAAAGCAACTATAATCTGGTTTGAAAAGTATGTAAACCTATTGCTTTCCCCTTTGAACAGATTGTACAATCAATTAGGGATGGCTCCTGAAGTTCATCAGCAGAATCTGCTTGTACAATTGGATAATCAATTGCTTCCTCAATCTATTTATGTGAGAGACGGACAAGGTTATTTAATCAAAGAAAGCTTTAAAGGACAATATGAATCTCTGATCAAAGATTATCCTGAAGTGGAAGACCTTTTCATCAGGGATGAGCGTCTTCTGGATATTATTTCTCACCATCTTCTGGTAAGTAACCTGAGCGCACTTATTGCTTCAATAGGTAAAACAGGTCTGGTTAAAGAAAGAAGACTAATCCATATTCTGTACAGGGAATTTGAAAATCTTCATGAAACTGAACCTTCCTCATTAACGGATTATGCTTTGAATCAAAGATATTGGGCCGTAAAATCAAATCTTCATTCTGCGGTTGCTGATGTAGACGGAGGCGTGAATGCTTCTTCAATTTCTTATGCTAAAGTTCCGAACCTTCTTCACAAGCACTTCTTCTCGGATCAGCTGATCAATCCGCAGGGAACAGAAGTTTTCTTTAAAAGGTATTTCCAGAAAGAGGATGTAACCATGAGTATGCGTCCTATAGATCTTGAAAACGACCTTGAAATGCTTCACGAATGGTTCAACCGTGAACATGCCGTAAAAATCTGGCAGATGAACTGGCCTATTGATGAGCTGGAAACGTACTACAGACTGATGCTTCCAAGTGATGAAGCCCACAGCTATATCATCGCAGGAAACGATGAACCTTCATGCAATATAGAGGTGTATTGGGCCTGCAGAGATATTGTAGGCGATTACTACGAAGTATTGCCTACCGATTACGGAACGCACCAGTTCATTGCACCTACAGATCCTAAAAAGAAATTTGTATCTCCATCCACGCAGTCTATGGTTGACTATGTTTTTGCACAGCCACAGGTAGGAAAAATGGTAGGAGAAGGATCTGTAGACTCTCTTGCGTCTATGATGAATAAAGCTCATGTAGGCTTCAAAGTAGATAAAGTAATAGAAATGCCTCATAAAAAAGCCAATCTGAACTTCTGTTACAGAGAATGGTACTGGGAAAAATTCCCACTAAATAAAGAGGTACAAATCACCACAAACATCACAAAAAATGACTAACGAAGCCATATACAATGTAATAGGCATAGGGATTGGCCCTTTTAATCTGGGACTTGCCGCATTATCCAATCCGATTCCGGAACTGAAAACCCTTTTCCTGGACCAGAGAGATGGTTTCGACTGGCATCCGGGACTGATGATTGACCATGTAACCCTGCAGACTCCATTTTTATGTGACTGCGTATCCATGGCCGATCCAACAAATCCCTTGAGCCTTTTGAACTATCTGAAAGAAACCGGAAGACTGTATAAATTCTTTATCAGAGAAGATTTTTTCATTCCGAGAAAAGAATATAACCGTTACTGCCAATGGGTCATCGAACAGCTTCCGCAATGCCGTTTTTCTACTCAGGTAGTGGATATTACTTATGAAGAAGGTTTATATCATGTGACTACGATTCACACCAAAACCAAAGAAACTACGGTTTTCAAAACGGAAAGACTGATTTTAGGAACAGGAACACAGCCTCATATTCCTTCTTTCATTCCGAAAGATGATTCCCGTGTTATTCATACCAGTTCTTATCTGTACAGAAAAGAAGAGCTTTTATCTCAGGGTAAAAAAATTGCGATTATCGGTTCTGGCCAGAGTTCAGCAGAAGTTTTTTATGATCTGCTTCAAAACAGAAATGAAGAAACACAACTGGGATGGTATTCCCGTCCGGACAGATTTTTCCCTATGGAATATTCTAAACTGACACTGGAGCTTACTTCACCTGATTATGTAGACTATTTCTACAACAGAAGTGAATCTGCAAGGAAAACCATTTTAAGCAAACAGCAGGCTCAGTTTAAAGGAATCAATTACGATCTGATCAATGATATCTATGATTTTATTTATGATCTGAATATTGATAATGCTGATCCTAATCTTAAAATTATCCCTAACAGCCAGTTGAATAGAGTAGACAACAGCAATCCGGATTTCATCAATCTTGAATTTACCCAGCTGGAACAGGAAGTACCTTATGACCAGGAAGCCGATTATCTGATTCTTGGAACCGGATACCGCTATCATGAACCTGCATTCTTACAAAATATTCAGGATAGAATCAAAAGAGATTCCAGCGGATTGTTTGATGTCAACAGAAATTATTCAATAGACCACAACGGAGGCGAAATCTATGTGCTTCACGCTGAAGTTCATACCCACAGCTACATTTCTACAGATCTTGGAATGGCTGCGTACCGTAATTCCTACATCATCAATGATATTCTGGGAAGAGAGCATTATAAAATTGAAAAGAAAATTGCTTTCCAGGATTTCGATGTAGAAAAATATGCTGATTTACCAACTGCCAAAATTTAATCAAAAAATGAACACCAACTTAAAAAATACAATAAGCCAGGAAAACTGGAATCAGGCCAACAGAAACCTAATGGCCAAAACCATCGCAGAACTGATGCACGAAGAGCTTCTGAAACCTGTGGTAACCTTTGAAGATCAGGACGGATATACAGTTTTCAAGCTCGAAACAGGATTTGAAAATATTTCATACAGCTTCCGCGGACAAGAAAGAATGATGGATTACTGGCACATCGATAAAAACAGCATTGCAAAAACAGAAAACGGTGAAGATTTGTCTTCTGTAGATGTAGCGGCTTTCTTCCTGGAAATGCAGTCTGTTTTTGATTTAGATCCTTATACCATTGCAAGATACACGGAAGAGTTACTGCATACTTTGTATTGTGATGCTTTAATCTTATCAAGAGGAGTAATGTCTTCAAAAGAACTTGCGGATGCGGATTATCAAACTGTAGAGCACAATATGACGGGACATCCATGGGTAATTGTGAACAAAAGTCGATTAGGTTTTTCTCCAAGAGATCTTAAAACATTTGCCCCTGAAGCCGATGAAAATTTAAAAGTAATCTGGCTGGCTTCTCATAAAAGCAGATCTTCATTCCAGTCTCTGGAACATATTGACAGAGAGCAGTTTTATCGTTCTGAAATAGGAGAGGATTTATTTAATGATTTTCAGCAGCAGTTGTTAGACAAAAGAAAAGTTGTTGAAGATTATCATTTTATCCCTGTACATCCATGGCAGTGGGAGCATAAGCTTCAGATACATTTTGCGGGAGATATTGCTTCAGGACTTTTAATTCAATTAGGAGAGGGTAGTGATACGTACAGTCCGCAGCAGAGTATCCGTACTTTATTCAACGTAGATTATCCTGAAAAGAGATACCTGAAAACGGCTGTTTCTATTCTGAGCACGGGAAATATCAGAGGATTATCACCCAAGCAGATGAAAATTGCTCCGGCCATTACAGACTGGGTAAAAGGCTTGATTAAAGATGACGCTTACCTTGAGAACAAAGAAACTATTTTCTTAGGAGAAGAGGCTGCAATCACCTACCTGCATCCACAATATGGAGCTATTGCGAGCGTACCTTACCAATATAATGAATTCCTTGGCGCATTATGGAGAGAAAGTGCTGAAAATTATCTGAAAGAAGACGAGCAAATGGTAACCATGGCTTCTTTACTTTATGTAGACGAAAGTGGAGTTCCATTGGTTCAGGCATTTGCTGAAAAAGCAGGTGTAAGTATCAAAGAATGGATTGAAAGCTATCTTGATGCCTATCTTACACCTTTGCTGCATATCTATTACACACATTCATTATGTGTAACGCCGCATGGAGAAAACATTATGGTGGTTCTGAAGAACGGAGTTCCGAAGAGAATTGTCATCAAAGACTTTGTGGATGATATTGTACTTACCACAGAAGCCAGAGAAAAACTTCCTGCACACCTTGCGGACGGTTTGATCCAGTCTTCCAACAAAGAAAACATTCCATTATTTATTTTACTTGGAGTTTTTGACGCTTTCTTCAGATATCTGTCGAATGCATTACACACGTACTCCAACTTTAATGAAGAAACATTCTGGGAACTAGTTCACAACTGTGTAGAAAATTATAAAGCTGAGAATACCCACCTTCAGGAACGATACGAAAAGTATGACCTGTACGTACCGGTATTCAAAAGATTCTATATCAACAGTCTGCGTCTGAAAAATAACGGTTACAGTGAAAACAAGGCATTTGCCATTCCGAGAAAAGACGGAGCACTGCCTAACCCGCTGTATCAGATTGCCAATAAAAATTCAGTAGCAGCAGTATGAGGAAATTCCTGCATATACTAAAAGAAGGAGCGGTTTTTACGTATGGAGCCATAGCCGGAAAGAAAGTTGAACTGACTTCCGGAAGTATCAACCGTTCCATCTTTAGTCTTGCCATTCCCATGGTGATGGAACTTGTCATGGAATCTGTTTTTGTGAGTGTCAATCTATTGATTATCGCAAAATTAGGCGACAAGGTTCTTGGGCTTGTGGGAATTACTGATAACTACATCAACTTCGCCTATGCCATCGCAGTAGGTTTGGGAATTGCAGCAGCAACCCTTACCGCAAGAAGAGCAGGTGAAAAAGATAAAGAAGGAATGGGCAGAACAGCTCAATATATCATCTTGCTGGCCCTGTTTTTTGCAGTGCTTATTGGTGGGGTTTCCTGCTTTTTCGCATCAGAAATTGTTGATTTTCTGGGAATCAATGCCAGTACGGTAACCGAAGGTGTTTCTTTCTCGAGACTGGTCTTCCTGAGTATCGGGCTGGTGATTCTCCGTCTTTCTGTGAATGGACTTTTCAGAGGGGCTGGTGATGCCGATATTGCCATGAAATCACTTTGGATCTGCCATATTTCCAATATCATTTTTGCAGTAATCCTTGTTTTCGGATTAGGATTTATACCTGCTTTTGGATTGATGGGATTGGCGTATGCTACAGTTTTATCAAGGCTTTTAGGGGTTTTATACCAGGCTTTTGTATTTGCCACAGGAAAAACCAGCATCAGTATCAGAGTTCCTTTACAACTTGATATTCCATTGCTGCAGAAGATTCTGAAACTCGCCTTTGGAGGATTGGTTCAGTATATCATCCCAACATCCAGCTGGCTGATTATGGTGAAGATCATCTCCACTTTCGGAACCACTGCGCTTGCAGGATATATTATTGCCCAGCGTATTGCTTCGGTAGCTACGATGCCTGCCTGGGGAATAGGAAACGCAGCAGGAGTGCTTACAGGACAGAATCTGGGTGCCGGAGAGCCGGAACGTGCTGAAAAAACAGTATGGAGAGCCGGAACGATCAACATGACATATCTGGTACTCGTAGCCCTATTCTGGCAGATTGCTGCGGAATATGTGGTGAAATTTTTCACAACAGAACCGGAAGTCGCCAGATATGCGGTTCAATACATCCATGTGGTCTCTATGGCGTATCTGCTGTTAGGATTCACCATGGTAATCAGCCGTGCTCTGAATGCGGCCGGAAACATTCTGCAGGTTACTTTGCTGTACCTCGTGATGTTTTATGTGATTCAGCTTCCGCTGGCTTATCTCTTAGGAGTAAGATTTCAGTGGGAACTGAGAGGAATATTTACCGCTATCGTTTCTTCGGAAATAGTTTTGGCTGTGCTATTCCTCATGATTTTTAAAAATGGAAAATGGAAAACTATAAAAATTTAAAATGAACACTACAGAAGAATTTTATGAAATTATCGCCTCTGCCATCGCCATCAAAAAAGAATTGGTAGATGAAAAACTAACGTATCAGGAAATCCCGGAATGGGATTCCATGTCTCACCTTCTGATCGTAGAAGCGCTTGAACAGTTTTATCAGATCAAGTTTGATTTTAACGATATTCTGGAGATGGGAACCGTCGGAAAGATTCGCGAAAAAATGAAAAAATACGATGTATTCGTAGAAAACTAAGCCTATGAAAATTTTAGAAAATGTAATTGCCAATAAGAACCTGGGGTTTACAGATGCTTCCACCGGTACAACAATAGCGGTGGGAACGCTGTACCGGTCTTTAGGCTTAAACCCCGTAGAAAAAGGACTGCTCTTTTTATACAATGACAATCAGTTGTCAAGTATTGAAGTGCTGCTCAATTTTTACGGAACAGCACACACCATTGCGGTACTGGGACAAAAACTGCATGAGGAATTCAAAGAACGTATTGAGGCAGAATACCGTCCGAAATACATCTTTGATCCGCAAAGAGAAGCCATTGAAGGATATACTCTTAAAGTATTCTCAGACAACATCAGTATCTTCGCAAAGGATGATTATAAGAGTGAAGTTACCATTCATCCTGACATCAAAATTCTTTTGAGCACTTCAGGGACAACAGGTGTTCCGAAACTGGTTAAGTTATCTGATGAAAGTCTTTATCAGAATGCTTTGAGCATTCTTCAGTACATGCCGGTTCAGAGAACAGATGTAGTTCCTTTAAATGTTCCGATCAACTTTGTATACGGATTCTCTATTTTCACGACCAACTGTATGCGTGCCGGAAGAATCGTGTGTACGGATAAAGACATTATGCAGAAAGCATTCTGGGATGAAATGGAGGAATACGGTTACAGTACTTTGGGTGGAGTTCCCTTTCTTTATGAAAACCTGAACAGAATAGGATTCTTCAGAAAAGACTCTCCAAGCCTGAGATATTTTACCCATACCGGAGGAGTGATCAACGCTGAATTGAGAAAAACGATTTTCTCTTATTGTCATGAGTTTAAAAAAGATTTCTTTGCACAATACGGACAAACGGAAGCAGGAGGAAGAATGGCTTACCTTACCACAGAAGGATTGCTGGAAGAAGAAACATCAATCGGAAATGTGGTAGAAAGAGGAAGCTTCAAAATTGATCCTGAAACTGATGAATTGCTGTTTTCTCATGTCAGTATTTTCGGAGGCTATGCCAATAAACTGGAAGATCTTGCTACGTATGAGCAGCCTTCCATACTGCATACCGGAGATACCGCCAGAAAAGGTGAAAACGGAATTTATTATATCACAGGTAGAATAAAACGTATCATGAAGCTTTTCGGAATACGTCTTAATCTGGATGAGGTAGAATTTATCCTTAAAAATGAAATGCAGGGCAATACTTTCGTATGTCTGAATGCCAATGATAAAAAAATCGTGGTATTGTATGACAATCCGGAAATAGATCCTCAGATCATTACCGAAACCATTAAAAATAAACTGCGTATTAATCCCCAATATGTACGCACAGAACGTATAGAGTCATTCCCATTATCACAAAACGGTAAAATAAACTATCCCCTGTTACAAAACTTACAGCATGAAAACATCTAAAACCCTTATATTACTTCTTGGTCTTGCTTTATCTTCCAACTCGCTTTCTGCACAGCAGGGCGACAGAATTCATGGCAAAATCATGCTGTCTGAAAAAGCACCGGTAAAAAACGCTATTTTAAGACTTGTCAACACGTCTTATCAGGCAAAAACCAATAATTTAGGAGAATATTACTTTGAAAATGTGCCACCTGGAGAATATACGCTTCAGGTGGTTTTAAATGACATCGAACTGATGAGAGAGCCCATCCACATTCAGAAAGATGTCTATGAAATCCCTGCGATCTACGCTCCTTTACACAACAATGTGATTGAAGGAATTACCGTATATGCAGTGAGCAGAAATAAATTTCTGGATAAAGACAGTACTTCAGTGGCTAAAATGCCTCTGAAAGTTCTTGAAAATCCACAGGCTTACACAAGTATCAACCAACAGATTATGAAGGAACAGCTTACTTACGATATTTCAGAAGTATTGAAAAACGTTCCGGGTATGGTAAAAATGCAGGGTAGCCCGGGAAGAGGTTCCGGAGACGGAAGTTTCTACTACAGCCTTAGAGGTTTTCCTACCAAAGTATCGATGGTAGACGGAGTGCCTGCAACCACTAACGGAGAAATAGATCCTGCCGACCTTGAGCGTCTTGAAGTCATCAAAGGTCCTTCCGGAACATTGTATGGAGGTGCGGTAACTTCCTTTGGAGGTTTGATTAACGCAGTAACCAAAAAACCGAAAGATTATTTCGGAGGAGAAGCTTCTTATCTGATGGGAAGCTACAACCTGAACCGTGTTACCGCAGATGTTTACGGACCGATTACAGAATCCAGAAATATGTTATTCCGTTTGAATGCGGCGTATCAGTATCAGAATGGTTTCAGGGATTCCGAATTCAGAAAATCATTCTTTGTAGCCCCTACAGTAAGTTACCAGGTTAATGAAAGGTTGAAATTTAACTTAGGAGCTCAGATTTATAATTATGAAGGAACCAATACTCCGATTATTTTTCTGACCAGAACAAGACCCTATGTTGCTCATACACCAGATGAACTTGGATTCGACTGGAAAAGATCTTACTCCAACAATGATATGACTTTAAAAGCTCCGTCTATCAATGTAAAAGCAGAGGCTAATTACAAAATTTCGGATCAATGGACTTCGCAAACGTTGCTTTCAAGAAACTTCAGAAAAACGGAAGGATTATATCAATATCAGTTTATCAGAGGGACAACCAGTGATGCTTTGCTGGAACGTAACGTACAGTGGCAGAACTCGGAAGCTTCTTCTACAAGTGTTCAGCAGAACTTCAACGGAGAATTTAATATCGGAAAAATTAAAAATAAAGTGTTGATCGGATTAGATTATTTAAATCAATCGATCAACAATAATCATTCTCCGATTGTAGTATATGATTACATTGATGGGACAAATCCTACGGGGCCGGTAGTGGCACCGGTAACCGGAGTTTATGGTAATATATCCAGAGATCTGGCACTTCAGAAAATTCAGACTGCAACTCAGGCTGCTATTGTGGCAGGTAAAACGCCTTTGGTAAGAAATAGCAATTCATCCAATCTTTACGGAGCTTATATTTCAAACGTAACCTATATTACAGACCGTTTGATTACGCTTTTAAGCTTGCGTATGGATCATTACGAAAGTAAAGGACAGCTTAATCTGAATGATAACAAACGTACCGGTGATTTCAGTCAGACCGCATGGTCTCCAAAAGTAGGAATTGTATATCAGATCGTTAAAGATCAGCTATCTGCTTATAGTAATTATATGAACGGCTTCAGCTATACAGCTCCTGTTACCCAGCAGTTACCCGACTATAGCGGAGATATGAAACCACAGATGGCCAATCAGTGGGAAGTAGGAATCAAGGGAAATCTTTGGAGAAATAAAGTGAATTTCACAGTTGGATACTACGATATCCTTGTTGATAATATCCAGAGAGGAACCGGAGTGATCCGTGACGGAAAAGAATACAATATTGTTGTTCAGGATGGAAAGCAAAGAAGTAAAGGGATTGAAATCGAAACCATCATGAATCCTGTTCAGGGATTAAACATTATGGCCGGATATAGCTATAATCACAGCAGATATGAAAAAGCTGATCCTGCTGTAGATGGGCGCCGTCCGGAATCTGCAGGTCCTGCCAATGTATTCAATTCATGGATCAGTTATATTCTTCCGATCAAAGGACTTCAGGGACTAGGAGTAGGTTTCGGAGTAAACCGTGTGGGAAAACAGATTACCGGAAATAAAACCGTTACCGGACAGTTTGCATTTCCTGCCTATACTTTAGTGAATGCTTCCATTTCCCTTGAAAAAGAAAGATACAGATTAGGATTTAAAATGAATAACCTGGGCAATGCACAATATTTTGCAGGGCAGGGAGTGGTAGTCGCTCAGATGCCTCGTAATTTTGTTGCTGAGGTAAGCTTTAAATTTTAAGAATGAAGCTGAAGTTTAGAAAAATTGCCTATCAGTTACATCTATGGCTCGGACTAACGTCCGGGCTTATAGTTGTTATCATGGCCGCTACGGGATGTATCCTGGCTTTTGAAGAAGAATTAAAACATATTGTTCATCCCAACCGATATTACGTTGAAAACATCGGAAGAAACAAACTTTCATTGTCTGAACTTACGGAAAAAGCAGAAAAAGCACTTCCAGAAGGTTTAAAAGTCAAAAGGGTAGTCATTCCTTCCGATCCCTCACGGACCTATGTATTCCGTACCTTAAAAATGGATAACGAAGCATGGACGTATTGGGGAACTTATCTTTATTATTATCGAATTTATGTAGATCCTTACACCGGAAAAGTGCAGGAAGTAGTAGACGCCAAAAAAGACTTCTTTGAAATTGTCCTGGACCTTCACAGAAGACTTCTGCTGGGGGAGAAAATCGGAAAAGCAATTACCGGTTATTCCACATTGATATTTGCTGTGATTCTTCTATCAGGGCTTGTGATATGGTATCCCCGAAAAATGAGTAAAGCCATGCTAAAAGGAATGTTTTTCATTAAAATATCAGCCAACTGGAAAAGAATCAACTATGATGCTCACAATGTGCTGGGATTCTATGCCATTATTCCTTTACTCTTAATCTCTTATTCCGCATTGATATGGAGCTTTAAAGATATAGATCAATGGGTAAAGAACACACTGAACGGAAATACTCCCACAGAAAAGAAAGCAAAAAGTACAATTCCTTCCGAAGAATTTTCAAACCGTGAAAATATCCTCAATCTCATTGGAAATACCATGGAAAGAGGGTTGAAGGACAAAAAATCAGCACTTGTTAATTTTCCAAGATCGGAAGAAGGAACCTATTATGCTGAACTGACTTATGGCGGCAGGCAATACAGAAATGAACATTTTAATTTTGATCAATATTCAGGAGAAGTTTTAAAATCTCAATCATATAAAAACAAAAATACCGGATATGGAACCGCATTAAGAGAAAGAAATTATGATCTTCACACCGGAAGTATCCTGGGACTGACCACCAGAATTATTTATTTTCTGGCAGCCATTATCGCATTATCACTCCCGATTACCGGTTTTATTATCTATTTGAATAAGAAAAAGAAGAAACCAAACCATAAGAAAAACAAAGTAATTTTTCCTTCTCATCATTAATAAAAGCCTCTGGAAAGGGGCTTTACTCTTTTTAAAACCACAAAAGTCACAAAAGCTTTTATTTTAAAAATACATTGGTTCACTTAATTAAGTTGAAAACGAAGATGTAGAAAAGTTCATATAAGATAAAAATCAAAGATTTTCTAAAAACTTATGTGTACTTATTAAACATAAAGCAGGCTCTTAAAAATTGTAAGTGATCAAGACTTTTGTGCCTTTTTGTGGTTAAAAACAATTATGTAGAATGCTATACAATTTCTATTTATAAATATTCTCAATCAATTTTATCAGAGATAAAATCCTCGCGCCTTAAAAACAAACTATTATAATCTTACTTGCGCCTTTGCG
Organism: Chryseobacterium sp. CS3K3.1; assembly: GCF_059515165.1. Taxonomy (NCBI): domain Bacteria; kingdom Pseudomonadati; phylum Bacteroidota; class Flavobacteriia; order Flavobacteriales; family Weeksellaceae; genus Chryseobacterium; species Chryseobacterium sp. CS3K3.1. Next base: position 34,766 of record NZ_JCAKRV010000015.1, read on the forward strand.
TTCAAAAAATTAAATAATCTCTTTTTTTGGAAAATCGCAAAGGTGCAAGTTTTTTAATATTCATGCATTTTTAAGATGCAAGAAAATCAAAGATTTTTAGCAAGAGAAACCGTAATTTATTCACTCAGTGTGATATTTCATCACCCAAGCAATCCCTTCACATTTTTAGTAAAAACTTCAATTCCTTTATTCATCTCTTCAAAATTAAGATCACCAAATCCCAGACGCATAGCCGTAAGCCCTTTATTCTGATATAGCAAAGTCTTTGGAATGAAAAGATTGTCTTTTGCACAGTTCCTGCTCAACTGCATCAGATTCAGTGGAATATTCCATTCCAGCCATATGGCAAGCCCTCCGGAAGGTCTTTGAAAAGTAATAAAATCCGCAAGATTCTCTTCCAGCAATCCGGAAAAATAATCACGCCTTTCCTGGTAGACTTTTAAAGATTTTTTCAGATAACGGTTGATTTCTCCTTCCGCAATCATTTCTCCAAGGGCTCTTTCCATCAGAATATCGCCCTGGCGGTCAATAATTCCCAGGTATTTACGCATTTCTGTCATCAGATTCTCAGGAGCCACAATAAATCCTGTCCTGAATCCCGGAGCCAGAGATTTCCCGAAAGATCCGATATAGATCACCATTCCGTTGGTATCCGCACTGGCTAAAGGAAGAATAGGACTTTTATCATAATGAAATTCATAGTCATAATCGTCCTCCAGGATAATAAATCCGTATTCATTGGCCAATTCCAATAACTCAAATCTTCTCTGAGCGCTCAAAGCAACGGTAGTAGGATAGTGGTGATGAGGGGTCAGATAAAGCATCCGTATTTTCTGCTTTTTACAGGCTTCTCTTACGCTTTCCACTATAATTCCTTCCTCATCAATGGGAATGGAAACAATATCAACACCAGCTTTCATAAAGATCATATTGACGGAGAAATAACTCAAAGCTCCTACCAATACGGTATCACCAGCCGAGAGAAGAATTTCAGAAACAATATAAATACTCATTTCCGTGCTTCGGGTGATCAACAGATTGTTCTTGGAAATAGGAAGCCCGCGGGAAAGATTCAGATATTGGGATAAATGTTCTTTAAAAAATTCACTCCCGTCATGATTATAATGGCCAAAAGCTTTCTGGCTTGATTTGCGTTTCAGGATAGAACTGTAAAACCGGGAATGCTGTCCGATTTGCGTTAAGCGGATATCCGGCACTCCATCATTAAAGACATACTCACAGTTTGAATGCTCAAAAGGATTATCTAAAATATTGGATGTTTTGAATGAAAAACCAGTAGAAACAGGGTAGTTCTGAAGGTTATTCTGCTTAAAATCGTTCAGTTTAACGGGTTTTTCCTGATCTTTTCCAATCACAAAAGTTCCTTTGTTCGGGAAACTCTCCGTCCAGCCTTGGGCAGAGAGTTCATCGTACACCGCAACCGCTGTATTCCTGTGGATCTCCAGCATTTCACTGAACGTTCTTGTCCCCGGCAGCTTCGTTCCAAAAGGAAGAAACCCTCTCTGAATCGCATTGATCAGCTGATTGGCGATTTGTAGATAGATAGAAGTCTCTGATTTTCTATCAATTTTTATAAAACTTTCGTAAGGAATCTTAACCGGACTATCCATAATATCAAAACTGGCACCATACAACCATCCGGCAATATACTACTTTTGACATCAAAATAAAAATCTATGGAATTTCATCATCTGTTAAAAAGAATTGTACAGGAAGGAAGTACCCACGCCAAATGGCTGAACACGCTTTCTTTTATGGAAAATGCCGGTGCAAGAAAAATATCAAAATGTGAACATCCAACCCTGGTTTCTCAGATCCAGCTGAAACATGCTGCTGAGGAACACCGTCATGCTTATTATTTAAAAAAACAAATTGGTAAAATAAATCCAGAGCTTTGCAAAACCTATGAAAGCACAGAACTTCTGGCACCTATCGCCACAAGCCAATATCTTCACTCATTGGATATTAAAGCCTGCCGTTATCTTCAGAAAGCTTTCAATCTTGACAAAACAGATATTAAATATGCCGCTTATCTTTTCGTAACCTATGCGATTGAAGTTCGGGCAGATGAGCTTTATCCCGTATATCAGCAGGCACTTACCGAAGCTTCTTCTAAAATTATGGTAAAATCTATTATTTTGGAAGAAGAAGGACATTTGGAAGAAATGATTCATCAGCTCAATGAATTTTCACCAGACTGGAAACACCATGCAGACCAAATTCTGACCATAGAAAAAGAATTGCATGAAGAGTGGATCAATGCCATTACACAGGAAGTTACACAGTTGGATTATGCTTAATAATGTTTCTCTTTTTCAGGAATCTCTTGACAAAAGAAAAGAGGAGGGAACATTAAGACGTTTAAAACTTCAACCAGATGGAATTGATTTTTATTCCAATGATTATCTGGGATTTGCAAAAAGTAAAGACCTTCAACAATTACTGCTGCAAAAGGTTACAGATAGCCCTGAATTGCTTTCCGGAAGCACAGGTTCAAGATTGATTAGCGGGAACAGTGATATTGCAGTTTCCGTGGAAAAGGATATTGCCAAAAAACATCAGTTTGAATCTGCATTACTTTTTCCATCCGGATATAATGCAAATCTGGCTTTGTTTTCTACGCTTCCCAACCGCCATGATACTGTGATGGTAGACGAACAGATCCATCGTTCAGTACATGATGGCTGCAAACTATCCAATGCTAAAAAACTGAAATTCAAACACAATGATATCGAAGATCTTGAAAATATTTTAAAAAGACAGAAAGGACATTGTTATATCGCGATAGAAAGTCTTTACTCCATGGAAGGAGATTTTGCTCCTATTCAGGACATCGCTGTGCTTGCCAGTCAATACAAAGCCTCTCTGATTGTAGATGAAGCCCATGCATTTGGGGTTTTTGGCTATGGTTTGATTGAAAAATACCAGTTGCATGATCAGGTTTCAGCAGCAGTTATAACTTACGGAAAAGCTCTTGGAAGCCACGGAGCAGCAATTCTCTGTAATGAAACAGTGAAATCTTATCTGGTCAATTTTGCAAGTCCGTTCATCTATACCACATCAGCACAGGATTTTCAATGGATGAGCATCAAAACAGGATATGAATTTTTAGATCAAAATCATGAACCGGCTGAAAAACTTCAGAATAATATCAAAGTTTTCCGAAGCAGAAAATTACAGTCTCCATCGGCAGAAACAAGTCCGGTTCAGGCTATTGTGATCCCCGACAATCAAAGACTGAAAGAATTACAGGATATTTTATCTGAAGAAGGATTTTTGACCTATGCTATATACAGTCCCACAGTAAAAGAAGGAAGCGAAAGATTGAGAATCTGCCTCCATAGCTTCAATACGGAGGAAGAAATCGTAAAACTGACAGGAATTATTAAAGAATTTATTTAAAACAAAAATAAACTTTTAACAGCCGGATCACGAATCCCGAACCCCGCATCACGAAAAACATGAAATTATTTATAACAGGAATAGGAACCGAAATAGGAAAAACAGTCTGCTCAGCCGTCTTGGTTCAGCATTTTAAAACAGAATACTGGAAACCCATACAATCCGGAGATCTGCACTATACAGACAGTCATAAAATTGAAGCATGGACTGATACAAATGTCTGTCATCCGGAAACTTACCGTTTACAGCTGGCAGCCTCACCTCATCAGTCGGCAAGAGAAGAAAATATCACCATCAATCTGAATGATTTTCAACTCCCCAAAACAGCAAATCCACTCATTGTAGAAGGAGCCGGAGGTCTTATGGTACCGATTTCAGACACAACATTTATGATCGATCTGATTGAGGAGTTAAACATTCCGGCAGCGCTGGTTGTAAGAAACTACCTGGGCTGTATCAACCATAGCCTGCTTTCAATCTTAGCCTTACGACAGAGAGAAATTCAGCTGGAATATTTAATTCTTAACGGAGATTTTCCCGAAGATACAGAAAGAGTGATCTGCAGTTTTATTGAAAAAGAAACAAAAATTATAAAGATTCCTGAAATCAAAAATACGGATAGGGAATCTATACAACATGCTGCAAAACAATTAGTAATAACAAAATTATGATAATGGATACAACAACATTGAGAAACAACTGGACTAAAGAAGAGATCGAAGAAATTTATCACCTTCCCCTGATGGAACTTATTTATAAAGCAGCCACCGTACACCGCGAATGGCATGATCCTTCCGAAGTGCAGATATCTACTTTATTATCCATCAAAACAGGTGGATGTCCTGAAGACTGCTCTTATTGTGGACAGGCAGCCCGTTATCACACGGATATTAAAGTACAGGCTTTATTACCTACAGAAACCGTAATTGCTCATGCTCAGAAAGCAAAAGATTCAGGGTCTTCAAGATTCTGTATGGCGGCAGCATGGCGTGAAGTTCGTAATAACCGCGACTTTGACAGGGTAATTGATATGGTAAAGGGAGTAAACGAACTTGGCCTTGAAGTTTGCTGTACACTGGGTATGCTTACCGAAGAACAGGCGATCAGACTTCAGGAAGCCGGATTATATGCTTACAATCACAATCTGGATACTTCTGAACAGTATTATGAAGAGATCATCTCTACCAGAACTTTCGATAACAGGATCAATACGATCAACAATGTAAGAAAAGCTGGCATCACCGTGTGTTCCGGAGGAATTATCGGACTTGGAGAGACCCACAGAGACAGAATTTCAATGCTTCTGACACTGGCAACAATGCCAAAGCATCCTGAATCCGTTCCAATTAATGCATTAGCAAGGGTAGCGGGAACTCCGTTAGCAGATAATGAAAAAGTTGATACCTGGGAAATGGTCAGAATGATTGCGACTGCAAGAATCGTAATGCCTTCTTCTATGGTAAGATTGAGTGCAGGTCGTATAGAAATGTCTGAAACAGAACAGGCATGGTGCTTTATGGCAGGAGCCAATTCCATTTTCACGGGAGAAAGAGAAACCTTATTGGTAACGCCTAATCCTGGAGTTTCTGAAGACATGCAGATGCTTCAGACCTTAGGATTGAAACCTATGATGAAAAAAGAAACATGCTGTTAGATAATTATGAATTATAAATGATGAGTGATGAGCTGGATTATGAGTATTATAATTTTTATCGCAACATTGGTATCTGATTTCATCAATACTAATATTAGTTTTTAACGCTAAGGTTCGCAGAGTAATTCTGAAAATATTTCGCTCGCAAAGGCATTCTATTCAGCAAGGCAGAATGTTTCTAATTGCTGAGTGAAACGCCTTTGCGAACTCAGAACAACAGTATGCAAAGTGAAAAACCTAGCGACCATAGCGCTAAAACTTAAACAATTTATCACTGATTATTACTTTTTACATCAAAATATGAATACAATAACAAAAGAAATCAGCCTTCAAAAAAGAGATAAAGCGGTCAACTGGCATCCGTACACCCAGATGAAAACAGCTGACGATGCCACTCCTATTGTAAAAGGAAAAGGAATTTATCTGTATGATACCGAAGGAAAAAAATATCTGGATGTTGTTTCATCATGGTGGGTAACATTGCACGGCCATTCTCATCCTTATATTGCTCAACGTGTTTTTGAACAGTTGAATACACTGGAACAGGTGATTTTCGCCGGATTTACCCATGAACCTGCGGTACAGCTTTCAGAAAATTTACTGAAACTTCTTCCTGCTGGCCAGGAAAAGGTCTTTTATTCGGATAATGGCTCTACCGCAGTAGAAGTTGCTTTGAAAATGTGTATTCAATATGCATACAATAAAGAGAAAAAGAAGACGAAGATTTTAGCTTTTAAAAATGCGTATCACGGAGATACCTTCGGAGCCATGTCTGTAAGCGGAAAAAGCTTTTGGACAAAACCTTTTGAAAGTATGCTGTTTGAAGTTGTTTTTATAGATACGCCCAATGCAGAAAATCTGGAAAGCCTGCAGAAACAGATTAAAGAATTAGCTGATGAAGTGGCTTGTTTTATCTATGAGCCATTAGTTCAGGGAGCTGCCGGAATGCTGATGTATAAAGCTGAAGACCTTAGTCAGCTGATGAAATTCTGTAGAGAAGAAGGCGTTCTCATGATCCAGGATGAAGTTTTTACAGGGTTTGGAAGAACAGGTAAGCTTTTCGCAGCAGATTATCTTACGGAAAAGCCGGATATTATGTGTTTTTCAAAAGGATTGACAGGAGGAACCATGCCTATGGGAATTACGACCTGCTCCAATGAAATCTATGATGCTTTCCTTTCTGAAGACCGCTATAAAACCTTATTTCACGGGCATTCGTTTACAGCTAATCCTTTAGCTTGTACCGCGGCTCTTGCCAGTATGGAATTACTATTGACAAATGAAACTCAAATGAATATCAACCGCATCACTCATCAACATTCAGAGTTTGTGAAAGCACTTGCTTTGCATCCTCATGTAGAAAAGGTTCGTCAGATCGGAACTATTTTAGCGTTCGATTTCAAAACCGGGAATGATACTTCTTATTTCAATGAAATAGGGAAGAAGCTTTACAATGAATTCTTACAGAGAGGGATTATCATGAGGCCGTTGGGAAATGTAATATACCTGGTTCCACCATATTGCATTACATCAGAAGAATTGGATTTCGTTTATCAGAATATTACGGAGGTGCTGGATCAGTTTAGAGAATAAACGATCCGTTCCGGTAATAATTATTTTTAATTTTTTTAATATACCTTATAGGTTTCCAGAACCTATAAGGTTTTTATGTTGAATGTAAGCACCTGTATTTTTTAAATTTCCTGTTCTGCTTTCTTCAAAATAGCAATCAATTCTTTTAATTCATCTTTATTGAATTCCAGCAAGTTCTGATTAAAATGATTGCCCGGAATTTTTATATAATTCACCCACGAAGAAAATTTTTCACGGTAAACACTTCCGAATTCAATATTACTCATCGTTACAAACTTATATTTGGTTTCCTGGCCAGCATTTTCGTTTTCTTTCTGTTCTACCGTCTGAAGAGCCTTGATCAGTTTTCCCAATTCATTTTTATCAATGGTGAGTGTCTTTTTGGAGACTTCATCAAAAGTTTCATATTCATACATGATTCCCAATAGAGTATCCGAAGAATTTTCCGAAACATCTTTCGTTACAATTTTTTGAATATTCAAATTTTTAAACTTACCTAAATTGATGATTTTCTTTTCAATTAATGTCCCTTTTCTTGAATTGACAGTTAGTCCGCGGGATGTTGTGTTAGATCTTTGAATCGTTGGCGGAGGCACTATCTGTGCAGTTACCCATGTGCCTATTGCGCAGGAGATCAAAATAATGATTCTTTTCATTTGTAAAAAGTTATTAGTTTTATACTATTTAAATTACACGGTAATTTTTAACAATATATAAAATATTAAATAAATGTTTTATCCCTGTTCATTTCCCCATGAATGCAATTCCAAAAGAATAGGGCCCAGCTTCCGGCCTTTTTCAGTCAGTTTATAATACACTTCCGGTGGGAAATTGTAAACTTCAATCCTTTCAATAATATGATCTTCTTCCAACTGTTTCAATTGCTCTGACAGTACTTTCTTGGAAACACGGGGCATAGTACGCCAAAGTTCGGCAAAGCGGACCCGGTCATCTTCAAAAAGGTTGTGCAGAATCAATGGTTTCCATTTCCCTGAAAGAATATCCAGGCTTCGTCTTAATCCACAGTTTTTAAATTCCTCAAAATTCATAAGTCAATTGAATATATATGGTTAACTTTTTGGTAACCTTCGATTGTTTTGCTGTTATTAGGTAATACCTTTGTTAAACAAAAATACCCAAAATGAAATTACAATTATGGCGCAATGCAACATTAGTACTGAATATTGATGGAATTTCTATCCTGATAGATCCGATGCTCGGTGACAAAGGTTTCAGGGGAAAAATGCCCATGACAGACAGTGAATTACTCAATCCTCTCGTAGACCTGCCTTTTGATAAAGAAGAATTAAATAAAAAGTTAGAAAGAGTAGACGCCGTTGCCGTAACCCACCTTCATCCTGATCATTGGGATGATGCCGCCATTGAACTCCTTGACAAGAATATTCCGCTCATCTGTTCCGATGTTATTTCAGGACAGATTGCAGAACAAGGCTTCACCAATATCATTGTTCTGAAGGATCATCTTCAATGGAATACTATTGAAATATCTAAAACCAAAGGCCGGCACGGAACCGGGGAAATCGGAGAGAAAATGGGAATCGTGAATGGTTTTGTCTTTAAAAAAGACCATAAATCCGTATACATCGCAGGAGACACGATCTGGTATGATGAAATTGCTGCAGAAATTGAAAAACATCAGCCACAGCACATCATTGTAGCGGGTGGAGCGGCCACTTTTTCCGTAGGAGATCCTATTATTATGACCAGTGAAGATATCATAAAAGTATGTGAATCTGCTCCGGAAGCCACTGTTTGGGTAACGCATCTGGAGGCCCTGAGCCACTGTAGGGAAGACAGAAAATTTATTCAGAAAAAGATCCTTGAAAACGGATTAGCGGAAAGATGTTTTATACTTGATGACGGTGAAGAGGTAAGCCTGAAATATCTATGAAATAAATAGCAGGAGTTCTGGCTTATTTTTTGAATATTCCCTGATAAATAATGTGTATGCTGTCAGTTTTTCTCTTAAATCTTGATTGGAAAGAATTATTATTAGGGCATGAAGAGTGGTCTTTTCTTTTAGAGATCATTCTTCGTACCATGATTATGTTTCTGGCTATTATTATCGGGCTTAGAATTTTGGGAAAAAGAGGGGTAAAACAGCTCTCAATCTTTGAATTGGTAGTCATTATCGGCCTGGGATCAGCAGCAGGAGATCCTATGTTTAATAAGGATGTCGGAATTATTTCTTCCCTTATTGTTTTTATTGTTATCATTCTCCTGTATTCTATTGTGACCCATTTTATCGGAAAAAGTAAAAAATTTGAAAATCTGGTGGAAGGAAAGTCCATCTGCCTGATAGAAAATGGTGAATTCTCCATTAAAAACTTTCAAAAAGAAAATCTCGGAAGTGACGAATTCTTTGCAGAACTCAGGCTAAAAGGAGTTTCTCAGCTTGGCCAGATTGAAATGGCCATAGAAGAAATATCTGGAGAGATCAGCGTATTCTTTTTTGAAAATGAATCTGTAAGATACGGGCTTCCTATTATGCCAGACTCATTAAATAATCCGTTACAATATATTCATGAAGACAAACATTATTCTTGTATATTCTGTGGATACACAGAGCATAAAAAAGCAGGTAATGCCGGAAGCTGCCCAAGATGCCAAAAAGAAGAATGGGTAGCGTCCAGCAATAAAAGACGGGTAACCTGACCTTTAACTTCCCTAATCCTCAACACATTTATTTCTTGCCGCCTTCATTCCAAAATACAGCATCAGCAGTACGGCACAGCTTAACAGATAGAATGAACTGTTCCAGGAAATATCCCAATCATGCAGTTTTCCAAACAACGGAGGCCCGAATGCAGCAATCAGATAACCTACAGACTGTGCCATTCCTGATATTTTAACCGCATTGCTGCTGTTTTTCGTTCTCGTGGAAAAAAACAGGATCGACAGGCTGAAAGACAATCCATTAGATATTCCGATAATCACAGCATTCACATAAATCCACTGAGATTTCAGAAAGATAAACATCATTGTACTGCTGAACATCAGGGTACAGATGAAAAGGATCATAAGTCTCTGATCTTTCATTTTACTGACAATAATCGGACAGCAGAATGTCACAGGAATCATCGTAATCTGAATGACAAAAAATACCCAGCCCGAACTTTCTCCCTGCATATGAAAGTCAGCAAGAAAGGAAGGAAGCCATGCTACCAGGCAATAATAAAATAAAGACTGCAATCCCATAAAAGTACTGATGTTCCATGCCTGGGCAGATTTGAACATATTAAAATCTGAAGTACTAAGCGCCATTTTAGATGGAGCCGGATTTCTTTTATTACATATGAATTCCAATGATAAAACAAGGAAACCCAATGCGGTAATCACCAGCCATATTCCCAGAGAGCCTTTCCATCCAAAACCTGTGAGTTCTCCTATTTTCACGCTGAATCCGGAAGCTAAAGCTGCTGTAAGATTCATAGATACCGCAAAAATTCCTGTCATAAGACCAATCTGCTTTGGAAAATTATTTTTAACGTATCCGGGAGTAACCACATTTCCAATGCATATTCCCAAACCAATGAAGATAGAACCCAAAAACAAAAGCCATAGAGATCCGGTGATTCGCAAAAATAATCCGAAGCTTAAAATAATCAGGGAATACATCAGAAGCTTACTGATTCCAAATTTACTAGAAAACCTGCTCACCAGTACAGAACAGGCAGCGAACATAAACAGTGGAATAGAAGTGAGCAGGCTCACCTGAAAATTATCCAGTTGTAAAGCATCTCTTACTTCTCCGAGAACAGGAGCCACCGCGACAATCGGCGAGCGGAGATTGCTGGAAATCAAGATAACAACCAGAACATTAATGATTAATAAAACATACGAAGCATTCTTCTTTACTTCACTCTTCATCATAATAAAAACTTTTGTACAAAATTAACATAGTAAATTTGTTTAATTTTGCCAAAGTTTTAACCTAAAACGACATGAACGTTAATGACAGTATAAAAATAGATGACCTCAAAAAACCATATTTTGTATGGTTTGAAGAAAACTGGATTCACGATAACGTACTTCATCACCATCAGAAAGGTCAGCTTGTATATGTAGAGAGCGGTTTTCAGTATATTACCATTGAAGAAAAAATCTATCTCCTTCCCCAGAATCATGCAGTATGGATACCTCCCAATGCTGTCCATAAAACCAATTCCCATTCTGAAAAAATCAAACTGATGATCATGTTTGCGGACATCAGGACCGAAGAAGCTTTTTATCATAAAGTGAACGTATTCTCTGTTCCGCCTGTTTTGAAGGAAATGATAAAATATGCAGAGAAATGATCCAAGCTGATGACTTCGGATCATCATGAGAACCTGTTCCTGAAAGCAATGTTCAACGAACTTCCACGGTTTGTAGAACATTCTCTAACTTTTCATATCAGCCTTCCGAAAGATAAGCGTCTTGATAAAGTTATAGAACATCTGCATAATCATTATCGTCATGAAATCAACATGGAAAAGCTGAGTGATACAGTTCTTCTGTCTTTCCGTACACTGGAACGTATTTTCAAAAAGGAAACAGGTCTTACCCTAAGCAAGTATCAGCAAATGCTTCGTATCATCAAAAGTCTGGAACATTTGAGCTCCGGAAATCTTACGATTTCAGAGACAGCTTATGAAGTAGGATATAAAAGTGTTCAGGCTTATACCAGAAGTTTTCAGTCTGTGATGAAGTTCAGGCCAACTGATTTTATGAGAAACATTCAATAGGTTTTTAACCTGTAGAATGTCAGTTTGAATATATTAAAAAAGGGAATTATTAACATTACAAAACTTCTTGACTTCCTTTAAATAAAAGCAGTGATCTGGCTCAAAAAAGAAAATATTTCACATTTTGATCATTTTTCCACTTCAACAGTCAATATTCAATTATGATATTGTTAAAAATAAAAAGGTCTCCACGAATGGAGACCTTAAAAAAACACAAATGATGAAAAAAAATTATTTCGATTCACAAATATAAACAAAAATCATGTTATGTAAAACATCATAAGCTTATTTTTTTTAAAAATTATTGATTTGATATAAAAATAATTATTTCCTAAATCTTCTTCGTTTTCTTTGAGATTCCGAAATTGACAACATAAAAATCTATGCTAATAAATATAATTCGCCATCTGAGGAATTGTACACACGATTTTTAACCAAAATAAAGAAATGTCAAAAAGTGAATTATTATCAAAATTTGGTCTTATCCCGGTTGGTATTCAAACAATCGTTTAACTATTTATATGATCCTGCGCATAAATTCTATAAGTTTTTTATACTACTTTGCTTAAAAATCTAATATGATTCCAAAAATACTTAAGGGTGTTCCTGCACAAAAATCAGGAGGCTTTCATGACACGGAAAGCAGAAAAGTATTTGACCAGGCTCTGATTCCGGAAAAATTTGAAATATTAAAAAAAAGATTTTTTTCAGTTAATCAATGGGAAAGTTACAGCGGGAAAGCGTTTGCCGCATTTAAATTGCATAATTTTAATGGTGATCCTGTCGACCGCGAACCTCTGATAGGAGATTTTATCCGGATTGATATTCCTGGCCCGGGAGAAGCAGAGGCAAAAGGGTATGATTGGGTAAAAATAACAGATATCTGTTTCTATGAGGATAGCTTTTCCGAGAGCCTGTCTATCACATGCGAACCTTCAGTAAATCCTCAAAATAAGAAAAGCCGTCACATTGCTCATTTTTATAGTTCTGCAGCCAGCTCAACCTTCATGATATCCAGAAGTACCGATCATCTGCAAGCAGCGGTATACGGCCGAAATGAAAGACCTAACCGAAACGCTAAGTTTCTGGATGTCATCAGAAATCTTGTGATTGCTATTGGCGGAATGATGGGAATTGCAAAAATACAGTGGAAGCAGCTTACTGATAGTTTTCTGGATTTTGATTAAATAGCTGTACCTTTTTTGACTTAGATCAAAGTTTTGTATTGACTGTTCGGAGACCTTTGCACCGAATATTTTAAAACAAAATTTATGAGTACAACATTAGAAAAGGGACCAACTATTACTTTCTATCAGGCTACTGTTCCTATTATCATTTCAGTATTTGGAGTTTATCTTACCATAGGAATTGCTTTGGGAGTAGTTCCCGGATTTGTTCAGAACACTTTAGGTTTTGACAGCATTATTGTAGGTCTTGTCATCGGACTGCAATCATTGTCTACACTTTTAACCCGAGCCTATTCCGGAAAAATTACAGATACCGGAGGTGCCAAGAAAAGTAAAATGTCGGGGGTAGTATTAGCCGTTGCAGCGGGGATTGTTTATGTGATGGCTGTATTATTTCAGGCGCATCCTTTCCTGGCCCTTTCCTTCCTTTTAATAGCAAGAATTATTCATGGGATTGGCGAAAGCTTCCTGGTTACCGGTGCATTAACCTGGGGAATAGGCCTAGCAGGTCATTCCAGCTCAGGCAAAGTAATGACGTGGAATGGTATCGCGATGTATGCAGGAATTGCAATCGGAGCTCCGCTAAGCATCTGGTTAAGTAAAGAATACCATATTCTGCCTGCTTTTCTTCTTATTGCCTTACTTCCGCTGGTAAGCTGGCTTTCTACAGCAAAACTTCCTTCTATTCCCGTGGATAAAGATCATGTAAGAACACCTTTCTACAAAGTAATTGGTGCCATTTCCGGTCAGGGACTGAGCCTTGCTTTTTCCTCAATGGCTTTTGGATGTATTGCTTCTTTTATTGCCTTGTTTTTCTCCCAAAAAAACTGGGGTGATGCTTCACTGCCCTTTATGGTTTTTGGAGCATCTTATGTGCTGACCAGAATTTTCTTTGCTTCTTTTCCGGATAAATACGGTGGTTTTACAATAGCCTTAATCTCTCTGATTATCGAAGTGGCCGGACAAATGCTGATCTGGACCTCTACATCCAAAACATTGGCCATTATCGGATGTGGATTAACGGGGGGAGGATTTTCATTGGTTTTTCCGGCTTTGGGAGTTCTTGCCATTCAAAAAGTAAAGCCGCAGATGAGAGGAACAGCATTAGGAGCCTATGTAGCATTTGTTGACCTTTCATTAGGTCTCGCGGGGCCCATTGCAGGATTAATTGCAGGCTGGTTTGATTACCAGACCGTTTATCTCTTCGGAGGCATCAGCTGTATAGTGTCTTTCATTATTTTACTATTTAATAAAAAATAAAAAATGGAAAATTCTATAATAATTCACGCAGAAAAAACGAAAAAAATCCGTTCTGCATTTATCGTTAAAAACAAACAATATCTTACACCACATCTTATCCGTGTGATATTTGATATTGATGATAGCCAGGCTGAATTGCTGTCTCATGTACGCTCTGGTTCTAATAATAAAATTTTTGTCCCGGCTGAAAAGGGAAGTACGCCACTTATCAGAACCTACACCAACAGGAAGATTGATCTGGAAAACCGGGAATTAAGCATTGATTTTGTCGCCCATGGTGACAACGGACCAGCTTCTGCATGGGCATTGAAGGCCAATCCAGGGGATGTATTGGAAGTAGGGATGAAAGAAAGTAGCAGACCTTTAATTCCTGATGCAGATTTTTACCTGATTGTGGGAGATGCAACTGCACTGCCTGTTATTTGCGCCATCACAGAACAGTTTCCTTCCTATGTAAGAGCAAAAATAATATTGGAAGTGGCAGATAAAGAGGATGAGCTTATGCTTTGTTCTGCAGCAGATATTTCGGTTGAATGGCTGCACAATCCTCATCCCGAAAAGGGAAGCAGGCTTGCCGAAGCGGTGAAATGTGTTCAGTTTCCATCAGGTGTATTGAAAGAATATGTTTACATCGCTGCAGAATATACCACGGTACATGAGCTTCGCACCTATTTTAAAACAAACCTGGAATGGGACACCCAAGCCCTATATGCCTGTTCCTATTGGAGAGCAGGGCAACCGGAAGGAAAAACTTCTGAAAGCACTTAAGAAGCATGAACAGCAATAAGTTTTTAACATATTTATTGCTACATTTGCGGTGACTGATTTAAATAAATGGAAGACGTATTAGTTTCATATATTAAAAGCAAAATATCAATAACAGATGAAGAATTGAAAGTTATTCTTTCCTATTTCAAACCTGTCAAATTAAAAAAGAACGAGCTTCTCGTCACCAATGTTCATTCTCCCAAAAAAACATTCTTTGTTGTAAAAGGCTGTTTACGGATATTTTACATTAATAAGCTAGGACAGGATTCTACAAGATATTTTGCTTTTGAAAATCAGTTCGCTACAGCGCTTCATACCTTTATTACTTCGGAACCTTCTGATGAACTTCTTCAGGCAGTAGAAGATTCAGAGGTCTATTATATTACCCATCAGGATTTTTATCATTTATTGGACATTATCCCTCAATGGGAAAAATTTTACAGAATTTATATTGAAATCGCCTGTATTGCCAACACTAAAAGGCTGATGTCTTTTATGGTGCAGGATGCTCTTGAAAAATACAGACAGTTACTGGAAGAAAATCCGATTATTGTACGCCGGCTTTCCAACAAACTGGTGGCTTCCTATCTGAATATCTCACAGGAGACACTGAGCAGACTGAAGTCAAGGCTATGATTTTTGTTTGATCAATCGAACATTATGATGAAGACCTTTTATTTATTTAAACCATTTTTAAACTAGATAAAATTCTCAAAAAATTAATACTACAGCCTTCTCAGGAAAAATTTAAGCCTTATATTTGTACTCATGTTAAAATGGTTTTCCATATTATGTTCAATGATGTATGTGCTGGCTACCACCAATGCGGGGGAAGTACTGAAAGTACCTATGTTTGTGGAACATTTCATGGAATACCACGGAAGTCTTTCAGAATTTGTAATGGAGCATTATGATAATCATAAACAGGATTCTGACTGGGATACGGATCAGAAACTGCCGTTTATCAATCCACCTATTGTATTGACTGTACATGCCCAGCTTCCGGAACTTTCATTTGAAATAAAAAAGCCTAAAGAAATTACTGTTTCAATGAAAAGCAGTATCTACAAGGAAAAAGATTTTTCCAACCAATACCTTTCTCAGATTTTCCAGCCACCACGGCTTTCTTAATTGACTTCACATTGAAAATTAATGCTTTATGTTCTTACTTAAAGCAGTGAATTCTTGTTACATATCAATTAGTCCGTAATGCATTGTATTAATGCTTAACCCTTGACCTGAGAAGTTACAAACGTTTATTTTGATGCTTTAAGTTTTGGGAGAATTTCAGCTTTTATAAAGCATTTTGGATTACCATTAATCGTTTTTTCCATGTTAAATAAAATTATTGAGTTTTCTGTAAAGAATAAACTCATCATTGCTCTGTTTACAGTGGCTCTCATCCTCTTTGGAGTCTATGAAACCACTAAACTTCCCATTGATGCCCAGCCGGACATCACCAATAATCAGGTTCAGATTATTACGACTGCTCCTTCTTATGGTGCAGCAGATATAGAACGTCTTGTTACGTTTCCTATCGAACAGGCTACCAGCAATATCAGCGGAATCACAGAATTGAGAAGCTTTTCACGTTTCGGGCTGTCATTGGTGACGGTAGTTTTTGATGATAAGACTGACGTGTATTGGGCCCGACAGCAGGTTCAGGAGCGTTTACAGCTTGTTCAGGACAATATCCCTGCCGGAATCGGTAAGCCTGAATTAGGTCCCATTTCAACCGGATTGGGAGAGATTTTCCAGTATGTGGTAAGGGCCAAAAAAGGATACGAAAATGTATATGATGAAACAGAACTGAGAACTATTCAGGACTGGGTGGTCAGAAGACAGCTTCTCGGAACCAAAGGTGTTGCGGATGTCAGCAGTTTCGGAGGAAAACTGAAACAGTATGAGATTGCCATCAATCCTAATCAGCTACAGGCATTTAATATCAATATCAATGATGTTTTTGCGGCTCTCGAAAAAAACAATCAGAATACCGGAGGAGCTTATATTGAAAAGAAAGAAACCGTTCTGTTTATCCGCAGCGAAGGACTGCTGGGAAGTACAGAAGATATTGGAAATATTCAGGTGGCGGAAACCAAAGAAGGTATTCCGGTACATATCAAAGATGTAGCGTCTGTCAAGATCGGTTATGCAACAAGGTATGGCGCCATGACCTATAATGATACAGGAGAAGTATCAGGAGCAATTGTCCTGATGCTGAAAGGAGAAAATGCCAATGTCGTGATCGGAAATATCAAGCAAAGACTGGAGAAAATCCAGGAATCATTACCGGAAGGAGTCGTGATTGAACCTTTTCTTGACCGTGCCAAAATGGTGAACAATACGATCAGCACTGTAAAAACAAACCTGATGGAAGGGGCTTTGATTGTGGTTTTTATTCTGGTTTTATTTCTGGGGAATTTCAGAGCAGGATTACTGGTAGCATCAGTTATTCCTTTGGCCATGCTTTTTGCCATTATTATGATGAATATTTTCGGGGTAGGAGGAAATCTGATGAGTCTCGGCGCGCTGGATTTCGGTCTGATTGTAGATGGTGCCGTTATTATTGTGGAAGCCGTACTGCATCAGCTTGCGCATAAGAAGCATTTTGGAAAAGATAATATGCTCAGCAAAAAAGAAATGGATGATCAGGTTTCAGGCTCTGCCACTAAAATGGTTAACAGTGCGGTTTTCGGACAGATCATCATCTTAATTGTATATCTTCCGATTTTTACCCTTCATGGAATTGAGGGCAAAATGTTCAAGCCTATGGCCCAGACTGTTGCCTTTGCCCTGATCGGAGCATTTATTCTTTCCCTTACTTATATCCCGATGATGAGCTCTTTGGTATTAAGCAGAAAGAAAAAAGAAAAAGAGACTATTTCAGACCGCGTCATGGGTAAAGTGGAAACCGGACATCAGCGATTACTGATGAAAGCTCTTAAATTCAGAAAAACCATAATCATTGGTGTATTAATCCTGTTTGCTGGTGCTGTTGTTACCCTTTCCAGAATGGGTGGAGAATTTATTCCATCTTTGGAGGAAGGCGACTTTGCTGTTGAAATGAGGATTCTTCAGGGAAGTAATATTAATGAAACCAAAAAAGCGACCACTCAGGCAGCGAATATCCTTTTAACACAGTTTCCTGAAGTACAAAAAGTGGTCATGAAAATTGGAAGTGCAGAAATTCCCACGGAACCTATGGCAATGGATTCCGGAGATATGATCATTGTTTTAAAGCCTAAAAAGGAATGGACCTCTGCAACAACATTTTCTGAGCTTTCTGACAAAATGAGCAAAGCATTAAGCGTTATTCCGGGACTGACAACCAGTTTTCAGTTTCCTGTACAGATGCGTTTTAATGAGCTGATGACCGGAGCAAGACAGGATGTAGTCTGCAAGATTTATGGTGAAGACCTGGACAGCCTTGCCAGCTATGCAAAAAAGATGGGAAGCATCATCAACACCGTAAAAGGTGCCCAGGATCTTTATATTGAACCGGTAGTAGGAGCTCCTCAGGTTGTGATCGATTATAACCGTTCGGAACTGTCCCGGTATAATATTTCGGTGGCAGAAATCAACAGGGTAATCAATATGGCTTTTGCAGGGCAGACCGCAGGTGCTTTGTATGAAGGCGAGAAAAAGTTTGATATCGTTGTCCGCATGGATAATGAACATAAAAAAGATATTACCAGCATCCGGAACCTTTTGGTTCCTACTGCTTCAGGGGTGCAGATTCCCTTGTCACAATTGGCGAAAGTGGAACTTAAAAACAGTCCGAACCAGATTCAGAGAGAAGATACCAAAAGAAGGATTATTGTAGGTTTTAATGTAAGAGGAAGGGATGTTCAGAGTATTGTGGAAGAACTTCAGCAAAAAGCAGATAAGGGCCTGAAACTATC
Organism: Chryseobacterium sp. CS3K3.1; assembly: GCF_059515165.1. Taxonomy (NCBI): domain Bacteria; kingdom Pseudomonadati; phylum Bacteroidota; class Flavobacteriia; order Flavobacteriales; family Weeksellaceae; genus Chryseobacterium; species Chryseobacterium sp. CS3K3.1. Next base: position 53,301 of record NZ_JCAKRV010000015.1, read on the forward strand.
ACCGGGATATACCATTTCTTATGGAGGTGCTTTTGAAAACTTAAATGAAGCCAAGGCCAGATTGGGAATTGCTGTTCCTATTTCGTTGGTGATGATTTTCCTGCTACTATTCTTTGCTTTCGGTTCAGTAAAGCACAGTTTGTTAATCTATACTGCGATTCCCTTATCTGCGATAGGAGGTGTGTACTTTCTGGCGTTGAGAGGAATGCCTTTCAGCATCAGCGCCGGGGTAGGATTCATTGCTTTATTTGGAGTTGCCGTACTTAATGGAATTGTTTTAATATCAGAATTTAACCGATTGAAAAAGAACGGAATAAACAACACCAGCAGAATTGTACTGATAGGTACAAAAATCAGGCTTCGTCCGGTCTTAATGACTGCGTTTGTGGCTTCTCTGGGATTCCTTCCTATGGCCATCAGCAGCGGTGCGGGGGCTGAAGTACAGAGACCTTTGGCAACGGTGGTGATCGGAGGATTAATGCTTGCCACTCTTTTAACCTTGTTTGTCCTTCCAATTTTATACGTCCTGTTTGAACATATTAATAAAGATAAAATGAAATTCTCAAAAAAACTCAACTATAAAAAATTGTCTGTTTTCCTGTTGTTAATATCCTTTGGAACTTATCAGGCTCAGGAAAATATTACCTATGATCAGGCTTTGGAAAAAGCATACCAGCAGAATGGTACTCTTAAAAATTCAAAATTAGTCTCAGATTATCAGGAAAAACTGAAAGCCAGTTATCTGGATATTCCCCAGACGGAAATTACCGGAGGATTTGGGCAAATTCAGGGTGAGGAAACGGATAATTCATTCGGAATCTCTCAAAGGTTCAGTTTTCCAACGGTGTATTCAAAAAGAAAACAGATGCTGGATGCCGAATGGTCTGCCAGTGTCATCAGTCAGAATCTTACCAAAACACAGCTTACCAAGGAAGTAACAGACGTTTTCTACAGGATACTGGTGCTTCAGGAAAAGAAAAAAGTGCTTGAATACATCAGCCAGCTTTACAATAATTTTGCAGACAAAGCCGGATTAAGATTAAAAAAGGGAGAAGCCAATATTCTGGAAGAATCCACCGCCGAAATCCAGAAAGAACAGATCAAAGTACAGTTGAATACGTTAGAAAACGACCTGAATATTGCAAAACTTCAACTTCAGTTATTACTTCAGTCAGAGGTTCCGTACCAACCAGTGGCCGATCATCCCACTATGGATATCGGACTTCAGATTTCAGAAGAAATGGTACAACAGCATCCCGAACTTCAATATCTGCAGCAGCAGATTAAAGTAGGTGAGGCCGAAGTACAGCTTGAGAAAAGCAGACTGCTTCCGGATCTTCTTATAGGATACACCAATCAGAGTATGAAAAACATCAATAACAACCGTTTCAATTCAGTTCAGGTGGGCGTAGGAATTCCACTGTTTACCAAAGGACAGAGAGCTTTGGCAAAGGCAGCACAGGCAAAAATTGCCATCTCTGAAAATCAGTATCAGAGAAAAGAAATTGAGCTTAAAAACAGATTGAAACAACAGTTGGCTAATTATATGAACCAACAGCAGATCATTGAAAATTATCAACAAAAACAGCTTCCGAAGTCCGAAACCATTCTAAAAACGGCTCAGAAACAGATGGAAGTGGGGGAAATAGATTATCTGGACTGGGTAATACTGGTGAATCAGGCCGTAAAAACCAAAGCAGATTATATTGATCAGCTGGAAAAGCTTAATCAAACGGGAGCCGAACTTCAATTCCTAATTTCAAAATAATACATCATGCATTTCAAGAATATACCACTATACAGCCTTGCTTTCATCCTTACTTTATCTTCATGTTCCGGTAAAAAAGACGAAGAAAAAACGGTTTACGAAAACACCAAATTTTCCAAGAATGACAAAAATTCTGTTCATCTTACAGAAAAACAGCTTCAGTCTGTAGGGTTAACAACAACCAGTATTCAGAACAGGAATATGGAAAAACTGGTAAAATTAAACGGAAAGGCAGAAATTGCACCATCTCATATCAGTTTGGTTTCCAGTATTATGGGTGGACATATCAAATCGATTAATGTCATTAATGGAAGTCATTTCAGCAAAGGACAAGTGCTTGCAGTAGTAGAAGACCCTCAGTTTATACAATTACAGCAGGATTATCTGGTGACCAAAGCCCAGTTCGAAGCGGCAAGACTGAATTTCAACCGTCAGAAAGATTTGAATACAAGCAAAGCCAGCAGTGACAAAACCCTGCAGACTGCTCAGGCAGATTATTCTACTTTGAACGCCACTTTAAAAGGGTTGGAAGAAAAACTGAGAATCATCGGAATTAATGCCAAAGGCCTGAGTACCGGAAATATCAGAAGTAAAATCAACATTTATGCTCCTTTTACAGGTTTTGTAAGCAAAATTCTGGTGAATAACGGACAGTATATCAACCCGGCAGATACTTTATTTGAGCTGATCAATCCGGCAGGGTTACTTTTAGAGCTGAAGGTTTTTGAAAATGATGTGAATGATGTAAAAGTGGGGCAGGAAATTTTGGTGTACAACAATCAGAATCCGGATGTGAAATCCAATGCAAAAATTGTCAGCGTAGTTCCCAGTATCGAAAACGGTGGTTCTGCAACCGCCATTGCCAGATTATCTTCTGTGAATACTGAATTGGTAAAAGGCATGTATGTAAATGCTGAAGTCAAGATCAGCGGCCGTTACACCCAAGGACTTCCCAACGAAGCGATAGTGTCTTTTGAAAACAAAAATTATGTTTTTGAAGACCTTGGACAATCCAATTACAAAATGATTCCTGTGGTGACCGGAATTTCTGACGATCAGTTTACGGAGATTGTAAAAGCAGATGCTTTAAAGAATAAGAAAATTGTGCAGAAAGGGGCTTACAGTCTTCTGATGATGCTTAAAAACAAAGCAGAATAAGTAAAGTGAAACCACAAAAGACACAAAAGCTTTTATTTTGAAACACTTTAGCCCACTTAACTAAGCTGAAAATAATGATGTAGAAAAATTTCACATAAGTGAAAATCAAAGATTTTCAAAAACTTCGGTGTACTTATTATGTTTAAGCAAGGTTCTTATGAAAAGAAGTTAAGTGTCAAAAACTTTTGTGACTTTTGCGGTTAGAATAAAACAGACAAGAAGAAAAGATCAGTTGTTCAGCTGATCTTTTTTATTTCAAACAATTAAAAAAAATGACATTTGACATGTTTTCAATAATTAAAATACTATTTGAAGCATAATTCATTTTAAAATAATATTTTTAAGAAGTGAATAGTTGTAAAGGATTTTTAGATGAACAATAAAAAACTTTATCAAAACTTTATGACACAAAAACCTTTGCACAATTTCCATATTCCGGTAATGGGACTGGCTTACACTATAGACAGCCCGATTCGTGTTGCCCAATATGGAATTTCTTCCGTCATCTCTATTATTGATGATGAAATCCTGGAAAAAATGAAGAACTTTTACAACAAAAAGTTCAATCTTGACTATTTCGGGATCTCAACAAAAACAGAAGATTACAGAGCAAAAAGAGTTACCGCTTACCTGGATATGGTAGATGATATCGTGAATGAAAAATTTGAATCTTTCAAACAGGAAATCAGCAAAAACAAGGAAGCTTTGAAGGACTTCATGGCCATGCTTCCGAATACATCAGACCTCAAAAACAGCCTTCAAAACCTTATCAATCAAAAAGATAACTGGAGTTCCAATATTAAAAACTTCATTGAATCGAATTTAAAACCGGGAAGTATTGATGTCAATATCATGACGAAAGTAGATAAAGACAACTATCAGAATAATGAACAGCTTCCTGTGATGTATAACGATGCCCATGCCTCACTGCGCGGGTTTGCCAAAAGCAAATTATCATCATCAATGGTTCTTTCTGCAGGGATGAATCCCCGTTTGTACAGCTATATGGAGGAGTTTGAAGATTTTTTCCCTGACGAAAACGGAAACATCAAAAAGAAAATTATCCTTAAAGTAAGCGATTTCCGTTCGGCTATGATTCAGGGGAACTTTCTGGCCAAAAAAGGATTATGGGTTTCTGAATACAGAATAGAATCCGGATTGAATTGCGGAGGCCATGCATTTGCTACTGAAGGAATGCTTCTCGGGCCCATCATGGAAGAATTCAAGCAGAAAAAAAATGATCTGATACAATCAGCTCACGCCTTAATGACAGCTGCTTTGGAACAAAAAGGAAAGCATGCAGTTTCCGAACCTTTAGAAATGAAAATTACCGTTCAGGGTGGAGTAGGAACTGCTGAAGAACACGGGTTTTTATTGGCAAATTATAATGTAGACAGCGTAGGATGGGGTTCTCCGTTTTTGCTGGTACCCGAAGCAACATCGGTAGATGCAGAAACCAGAAATTTACTTTTACAATCAAAAGAACAGGATTTCTATCTGAGTAATATTTCGCCTTTAGGAGTGCCTTTCAACACAGTAAAAGGAACATCCAATGAACGGTTAAAGTTTGAAAAAGAAGCAAAAGGTAAATATGGAAGCTCGTGCCCCAAAAAACTTCTGGCATTAAGCAAAGAATTTTCACCTGAAGGAACCTGTACCGCTTCCAGAAAATACCAGGATATCAAACTCAAAGAATTGTACGACAATAAGGAAACCCTTACAGAAAAGGAATTTAATAAAAGAAAATCCGAAATTACGGATAAAGCCTGTCTGTGTGTAGGACTTGTGAATGCGGCATACATGGAGCAGAATCTTGAAATCAAAGGGGAAAAGCAAGGCGTTGTCATATGTCCCGGACCGAATATTGCCTTTTTTGATAAGGAAGTTTCTCTTTCGGAAATGGTAAAACATATTTACGGAAACACCAATATTCTTTCCAACAACCAGCGTCCGAATATGTTTATTAATGAATTGAAAATGTATGTGGATTATCTGAAAAAAGAAATCACCGAATCCACTGCACAGATTACCCATTCGCAGACAAAAAAATGGAATGCTTTCAGGAAAAATGTTCTTGAGGGTATCGAATATTATCATGAGCTTTTTAAAGCATCACCATTCTTCAGCAACGGTTCGTCAACCATTCATCATCAGTTACAGGAATACAAACTTCAGCTTATCGCTATTGACATTCCTCAGGTTGAAAAATAACCGTATTTTTAATTGATAGATAATAAAAACAGCTTTTACATGGCTGTTTTTATTTTTTTGACCTATTTTTATTGGAAAAGTGCACAGGCGCAAGAATATTTCGGCTTCATTCAATGAAAGATTTTCAGAAAAGAGATATAAAAATAAATAGTATTCAAATTTATCAGGGATAAAATCTTTGCGTCTTAAAGCAGTTAGCTTTTAAATTATTTGCGCCTTGGTCTACCTAATTATTTTAAAACGCAAAGGAACATAATTTCAACTGATATAAAGAAGGGAGCAAAGAATGATCAATAAAATTGATCTTCTCTAAGCGTATGCATATGCAGAAAGCTTATTCAACGACAAAGTCGCTCCTTTTGCTTCCTTAAAAATAATTATATTTTCTTATCAACTTTGCGTTTAACATTATAGAGTATATCTCTTGTTAGAAAGATGCAAGGACGTAAGGTTTTATTACCATATATATTTTTAAGAAGCAGGAACATTTCGGCTTCATTCAATGAAAGATTTTCAGAAAATGATATGTTAAAAGATTTTACATTTTTTTTGCGAAAGGCATAAAATAAGCAGCATTCAATTTTATCGGAGATAAAATTTTTGCGTCTTAAAAACAGTTAGCTTTTAATTTATTTGCGCCTTTGCGCTTTTCCAACACATTCAAGTAATCAAAAAAACTGAGGAAACATCAGCATTCCCATTTATAATACCTATTGTTGGAATGGTCATTTTGAATATTCTCCAGGCTTAATATTCCCTACCTTAGAGATCACTTAGTAAAATTATTTTTATGGAAAAAAGAAAAATCAAAAACACCGATTTAGCGATTGCCCCAATCAACTTCGGAGGAAATGTTTTTGGATGGACACTGGACGAGAAACAGTCTTTTGATATACTGGACCGCTTCACAGAAGCTGGATTCAATTTTATTGATACTGCAGATACCTATTCACGGTGGGTGAACGGAAAAGGCGGACAGTCTGAAGAGATCATCGGAAAATGGATGAAGAGCAGATCTAACCATAATGATATCGTTTTAGCTACGAAAGTAGGCTCAGAAACAAAGGAACATGGCTATGATATCAGCAAAAAACATATTTTACAGTCTGTAGATGAATCACTGCAAAGACTTCAGACGGATCATATTGATCTCTATTATACACACTTTGATGATAACATTACTCCTGTAGAAGAAACTCTTTCTGCTTATGATGAGATTATCAGGGCAGGGAAAGTACGTTATATTGCGGCTTCCAACTTATCACCGGAACGTTTGAAAGCATCATTTGAAGTTGCAGAAAAGAATAACCTGCCCAAATATGTCGCTCTACAGCCACATTACAATCTCATGGAAAGAGAAGGTTTTGAACAAAATTATGCTCCTCTGGCAGAGCAGTTTGACTTAAGTGTTTTTCCTTATTGGTCTTTGGCAGCTGGTTTCTTAACCGGTAAATACCGTGATGAAGCAGATCTTTCAAAAAGTGCAAGAGGTGAGGGCGTAAGAAAATATTTAAATCCTAAAGGACTGGAAGTATTAAAAGCGCTGGATCAGGTAAGTGCAAAGCATCATACAACACAGGGAACCGTTTCTCTGGCATGGCTGTTATCTAATCCTCTGATTACAGCACCCATTGTAAGTGCTACCAGTGCTTCCCAGCTTGAAACAATGTTCAATGTGCCAAAACTTATTTTGGATCAGGAGGATATTGAGCTGCTGAATAAGGCGAGCAACTAATTTTTTCAACTTTCATTACAGATTAAAAATGAAATCCGTTCATTGCTGAACGGATTTTTTATGAGTATACGATGATAACCACCCCGTCAAAAATTCTTTGAATTTTTGTCACCCTCCGTAGGAGGGAGAATTGAGGTCTTCGGTTGTTATATTCTGTTATTACTATTAATCGGAATATTCTTTCAGAAGCTGTCTATAGCTCATTAATATGGAAGATTTTGAGATAAAACCGATGAAATCATTATTCTCACTTACTACAGGTAAATTCCATACTCCCGTATCATCAAAGGTCTGGAGAATATCCAGGGGTTTATTTTCGCGGTGAAGAACAGCTGGTGGAGCTTTCATGATCTGGGCAACCGTCTGCGAAGTTTCCATTTCTTTGTTAAAAAGGTAAGGTCTTATATCATCTAACGTAAGAACTCCTCTCAGTTTTCTGTTTTCATCCACAACAGCGAAAATATTTTTATTACCATTCTTTACCATTTCAAACAATTCTGTAACAGAAGCATTTTCATTAATGGTCTGGGAATATTTGTCAATAAAATCTTCAGTTCTTAAGGCAAAGAGAAGGTTTTTATCATGCTTATTTGTGAAAATTTTTCCTTCATCAGCCAAGGATTTTAATTCCGGAGAAATCGGGGAGAACCATTTGGCAATGAGATAAGATATAATGGATACAATCATGAGAGGAATAAACAAATCATATCCGAAGCTGGATTCAGCGATCAGGAAAATTGCAGTAAGAGGAGCATACAAAACACCGCTCATTGCTCCTGCCATTCCTACCAAAACGAGATTGGTTACCGGAACATCTGTAAACCCTAAATGCTGGCATACCAAGGCAAACAGATAGCCCAGAGTTCCACCGGCAAAAAGCGAAGGGGCAAAGTTACCGCCGTTTCCGCCGCTAAAGATCGTAAATGAAGTAGCAAATGCCTTTAAAAGCAATACTAGTACAAGAAATATGATAATAGTCCAGTCTCCAATCTCAAAATACCTGAAAAAACTGTTTTCAATAATGGAGTAGGTATTTCCATTCGTAAAAGCTTTTACCGTTTCATAGCCTTCCCCAAACAACGGTGGAAAAAGAACGCATAACAGGGAAAGTACGGCGCCTCCAAACATGGCTTTACGCATTCTCGAAAGCTGCAGTCCTTTTATAAAATGTTCTACTTTTTGAGAAATAATCACAAAATAACGGGCATACAATCCCGTAACAATCCCTAAAATAAGATAGTACGGAACATTTTTATAGTTGAAGGGATCCCTGGTATAAAACCTGAAAAGAACATCTTCCTGAAGTAAAATTCTTGATAAAAGACTTCCGCAAACCGCAGCTACAACCAACGGAATGAAATCGGTGAAAACCACTCCGGTTAATAGAATTTCAAAGGCAAACATAATCCCTGCAATCGGGGCATTAAATGCTGAAGCGATCCCGGCAGTTGCTCCGGCAGCCAGTAACAACGTACGTTCTTTATAACTTAACCTGTAGGTTTGTGCATAGTTGGAACCGATAGCAGCTCCGGTAACGGCAATAGGGCTTTCCAATCCGGCAGAACCTCCCAATCCTACGGTAACAGCACTTTGTATCACCTGGGAATACATTTTAACAGAGGCCACAATACTGGAATTCTGTGCAATTTCGTATAAAATAGCCCCGATTCCTTTACGATCCTGACCTTTAAACAAGGTAAGAACAATCATCGTTGTCAGAACGATTCCTAGGAAAGGAAAAACAATATAGAATAAAATCTGATATTCAAAATGAACCTTATTGGTAATGAAATAATGGATATTGTGCACCAGTGTTTTCAGGATAACTCCCGCCAGACCCGCCGTGCAGCCTACCAGAATTCCGGAAAGAACAAGAAACTGATTTCTGCTCAGTCTGTTGTTCAGCCAATGCAGGATAAGCTCGTAACTGCGTGCTTTTTCCAGCCCGTACTTCTGGAAATCTCTTTTAAATTTAAGGAAACTGAGGTATTTTTTTTTGTTGTGAATTTTCACCGCCGAAATATTTTACACTATCATCAGATTGATAAAGTTTTGTAAATTTATGAAATATATCACAAAAAATATAGTAAAGAGCCTTTTTCAAACTATAGCGATGACTGTTTATTTCTATTAATCTTACCTTATTTCTTTCGTTTTTCCTGAAAAGATGAGCCCAACAGCCAATGCTCCAATGATTCCTGCGCCTGCCAAGATCAATGGTTTTGTAGAAACAGATAATAGTGTTTTCCCATCAATTCCCATATTTCCTGAGGAAGATTGGCGGACATTTCCACCTGTATTTTCTGCCTTACTGGCTTTCTTCATTATCATTCTCATTCCTGCAGAAGATACATAACGGATGATTCCCGGAAACATTTCATATAAATTTTTAAAAACAACAGCTGACCAGTCCGGATAAGAGGCTTCAGTTGGATTTTTAGCTGTTTTTACAATTGAAGCTGCCAGTTTACGAGGATCAAACGATGGAGGAGGCGTACTGAGCTTTATTCCCGAATAATTGGCTGCATGTTCTATTCCTGATGATTTCTGAAAACCGGGATAAAGCGCACAAATATGGATATCAGGAAAGTCTGAAACTTCACCCTGCAGGGTTTCTACCATTCCGCGAACGCCAAATTTCGAGGCCGTATAGGCTGTTCCATAAGGTGCAGGCATCCATCCGCCAATAGAGATATTATTTAGTAAGACTCCTTTTTTCTGCTTTTTAAAAACAGGAAGCACTGCATGTGCCGAATGCATATACCCCAAAAGGTTGGTTTTCACAATCTGATCGCTGATATCTACCGGAATTTCTTCAAACTTTCCAAATGCAAGCACTCCGGCATTATTGACCCAGTAATCGATTTTCCCGCTGAATTCCAAAGCTTCTCTGACAAGGTTCTGAACATCTTCTGCAACAGAAGTATCGGTGGGAACAGCAATCACTGTAGCACCCAGTTTTCTGCATAATTCTGCAGTTTCTGCCAGAGCTTCTTCTCCTCTTGCTGCCAATACCAGATCAGCTCCCTGTTCGGCAAAAGCTTCTGCCGTAGCCTTACCAACTCCGCTTGAAGCACCGGTGATGACGACTGTTTCTCCAAAAAACGGAGGTCTTCTTTGATTTTTCATAATATGATGGATTTAAGTGTTCTTATTTTTTTATCATGATCCGTTTCCTGTATTTCTTTTCGGAAAGAGAATAAGCCGGATGGATGGATTATTGGTGATGAATAGCCGGAACCAGTCCATGGCCAGCTGAAGTTTATTTTTAAACCCTACCAAAGGAATGATGTGGATGAAAAGCCAGGTGAGCCATGCTATAAAACCGTTAAAGGAATTTTTCGGAAGATCTACTACCGCATTGTATTTTGATATGATGGCCATACTTCCTTTATCGTTGTACCGGAATTGTTTCAGGACTTTTCCGTCTTCTATCCTTTTAAAATTGGAAGCGAGATTTTTAGCCTGCTGAATGGCAACCTGAGCCAGCTGAGGATGTCCTTTTGGATATTTTTCTTCTGTCAGCATCAGACATATGTCTCCCAATGCATAAATATTGGTAGTTCCGGTTACTTTATTATAGTCATCCACCAATATTCGTCTGCCTTTTCCGATGGTTTCCTCCGGTAATCCGGGGATTTCTTTTCCAATGACCCCGGAAGTCCAGATCAGGGTTTCTGTTTCAATAGAATTTCCGTCGCTCAGAATGACTTTACAGTCTGTATAATCTTTTACAGATACATTCAAAAGGATTTTTACACCTAATTCTTTCAGCTTCTCATAGGCCGTTTTCTGGGCCAGCTGGCTCATAGGCGAAAGTAAAGTAGGCAAAGCATCAATAAGATAAAGATTGGAAAGTCCCAGTTTGATTTCCGGATATTCTTTCTGGGCAATATATTTTCCCATTTCCGCAAGCATTCCTGCCAGTTCTACTCCTGTAGGTCCGCCTCCGGCAATCACGATATTCTGAAGTTTTTCGGCTTCTTTAATGTCTTTATTTCTAGCGGCTTCTTCCAGAGTCAGCAGAATATGATTCCTCAGATAGAGGGCTTCTTCTATATTTTTCATCGGAAGCGAACATCTCTTTACATTTTCCATTCCGAAAAAATTGGACTCTGTGCCCAATGCCAGCACCAGATAATCATAGCTGAGATTTCCCGTATCAGTTTCTATGGTCTTATTTTCAGGATTTACCCTGACCAGGCTGCCCATGTGAAATTTCACATTTTTATTGTTTGAAAACAATTTTCTGAAAGGATAACTGATATTGGAAGCTTCTATAAACGAAGTAGCTACCTGATAGATAAGTGGCGGGAAAAAATGATAATTGTTTTTATCGACCAGCGTTATTCTGAACCTTTTATCATTCTTAAGAGACTTGATAAGGTTAATACCCGCAAATCCTCCTCCTACGATTAGAATGTGCTTTTTCATAGTATGTGATTATTTCAAATGGTGTACTGAGATTCATTCAATAACAAGACCAAAGGAGCTGCGAAATAAATATTTAACATAATATTCAAAATACTGAAATTGTTATTGTTCTGGCAGCTGGTACGGATTTCAGTGTTTCATTACAATTTTCTTTTTAACATTTCTATGGAGGGCAGCATGATGTTTGTACTGTAAAAATCATCCAACACTTTAAATATTCAACATATGAAATCAGACATTTTAACAGAAAAGCACCGACTGGGAATAGGGGGTGTAGCAATAGGAACAGCTTTTGAAAATATTACAGATGAACAGGCTCAGGAAATTCTACAGACAGCCTGGGAAACCGGAATCCGGTATTATGATACGTCTCCATGGTACGGATTAACCAAAAGTGAAAGAAGATTTGGACATTTTCTTAAAGATAAAGACAGGGGTGATTTTATTTTCTCAACCAAAGTAGGAAGACTTTTTCAACAGGTCCCGGAATCTGAAGTTCCTCCAACGATGTGGAAAAAACCACTTAACTACGACTTCTTCCATGATTATACCGCCGACGCCGTAGAAAAATCTATTGAACACAGCCTGGAAAGAACCGGATTGAGTCATATTGATATTGTTTATATTCATGATCTGTCTGAAGATCAGGTAGGAGACCGTTATCCTTATTTTCTGAAACAGGCAAGAAACGGAGCTTTTAAAATTCTTTCTGAACTTCGCAGCCAGGGAGTTATAAAAGCATGGGGAATGGGTGTTAATAAAATAGAACCTATTTTAGACTGTATTGAATCTGCTGATCCGGATATCTGTCTTTCGGCCACGCAATATTCCATTCTGGAACATGAAGATGCTGTGGACCGTCTTCTACCTGCAGTCAAAAAAGCAGGGGTAAAACTGGTTTCGGGAGCTGGGTACAATTCAGGCTATATAGCAGGAAGAGAACGCTATAATTATAAAGATGTAATTCCGAAAGGAATGCATGAAAAGCGAGCCAGGATGACTTCCATTGCCGAAAAATACAATATAAGCCTTATTGATGCCGCGCTGCATTTTGTACTGGCCGCTGACGAATTCGCTTCCATTATTCCCGGTGCCAGCCAGCCTGAGCAGGTGAAAGATAATATGAATGCCTTGCAAACCAACGTTCCTTCTGAATTCTGGAAAGAATTGAAAAATGAAGGACTGATTTATGAAAAGGCGCAGGTCCCTGGGTAAATAAAGGTAACCATTATCGTTAATTAACTCAAAGACCCGATTCTTTCCTGAATCGGGCTTTTCTTTATACCACCTTTGCTTTACGGATTATTTTTACCAATAAGCCTGGAAAAAATCGTTTCAGATAAACAGCCATCACTTCCTTACCGCCTATCGCTTTCTGTCTTTTCTGTTTTTCAATGGTAGAAAGCATTTTTTTTGCGAAGATATCTACGGGCATGCCATTCTTCGTAGCATCATCCATCGTGCCTTGCGTCGAACCATCTCCGGTGACTGCATTAATAGAAATATCAGTCTGTATAAAACCCGGGCAGATCATCGTAATCTTAATATTCTGGCTGAATAATTCTGCCCGCAATGCATCAAAAAAACCGTGTAAAGCATGTTTTGCACCTGCGTATCCGCTTCTCATAGGAGCTCCAAAAATTCCCATAAGACTGGATACAACAGCAATCTGTCCTCCTTTATTTTCAATCATATAAGGTACAACTGCTTTAGTAAGTGCTACAGTTCCGATATAGTCAGTATCGATCAGCTGTTTGTCCACTTCAATATCTGTTTCCATGGCTAACGAACGTTGTGACAGTCCGGCATTATTAATCAGAATATCAATCTTTCCGAACTTCTCAGCTGCCTTCAATGCAATGGCTGGCATTTCTTTATAATTTTTAAGATCTAAAGGAATGACCGCATACCGATCTGTACTCAGGCCGGCATTTTCAGCCACGGAATGAAGCTGGCCTTCTTTTCTGGAAGAAAGAATAATTTTGGCATTACTCTTTCTGGTAAGCTCTTTTACCAAAGCTTCGCCAATGCCTGAGGATGCTCCTGTAATCCAGATGACTTTATGATCAAAATAGCTACTCATAATTAATACTTTTATTCAATTTTAAAGTCCGGCAATATATTGTCCGGCTTTCATTCCTGAAAAGATGCAGCCTCCTAAAAATGTTCCTTCCAAAGCTCTGTAACCGTGCATTCCGCCGCCTCCAAAGCCTGCAGCTTCTCCTGCAGCATACAGTCCTTCAATAATACTGTCATCATCTCTCAGCACCTGACCATTCAGATTGGTTTTTATTCCGCCCAAAGTTTTACGGGTTAAAATATTAAGACGTACCGCAATCAAAGGCCCGTTTTCAGGATCTAAAATTTTGTGAGGAGCCGCTACACGCCCGAGTTTATCTCCTAAGTAATTCCGGGTGTTCCTGATATAATTAATTTGAGTGTCTTTTGAAAATTTATTGTCTAATTCCCGGTCTCTTGCTTCAATCTGTGATTTTATCTTTTCATATTTCAACAGGTTATTTCCTGCCAGTTCATTCATTCTTTTAACCAGATCTTCCAGGTTATCTGATACAATAAAGTCTTTTCCGTGCTCTTTAAAAGCCTCTACCGGTCCGGGTGCTTTTTTACCAAAAATCCTTTTCAGAAAAAGAGCATAATCTTTATTGGTGATATCGGGATTCTGTTCCGAACCTGAAAGAGCAAATTCTTTTTTAATAATTTTCTGGGTAAGAATAAACCAGGAATAAGAAAATCCGGTTTCCTGGATATACTGTAAAGTCCCCAATGTATCAAAACCGGGAAGAAAAGGAGCGGGAAGACGTTTTCCTTTCGCATCAAACCATAATGATGAAGGCCCTGGCAATATGCGGATTCCGTGATTGGGCCAGATAGGATTCCAGTTTTGCAACCCTTCCGTATAGTGCCACATCCTGTCCGGATTGATGATATGAGCTCCAGCATTTTCTGCAATGCCTATCATTTTTCCATCCACATAAGCAGGAACACCACAGACCATATTTTCAGGTGATTTTCCCAATCTTTCCGGCCAGTTTTTTCTTACCAGGTCATGATTGGCACCAATTCCTCCTGAAGCGATGATGATATTAGGAGCTGTATATTCAAATGCAGAGATGATATTCCTATTCGTTGCAGCACCTCTTTCCTGGTTATCATTTTCCAGAATATCTCCTTTAAGGCCTTTCATTTTGCCGTTTTCCTCTATCAATTCAGTTACCCGATGTCTGAATTTCATCTGAAGCAGTCCTTTTTCCTGAGCTTTGTAAGCTTTTTCTACAAAGGGTTTTACCACGCCTGTGCCTGTTCCCCAACTTACATGAAAACGGGGTACGGAATTTCCATGGCCCGTTGCCGAACCATCGCCACGCTCTGCCCAGCCCACCATAAACATCAGCCTGATTCCCAGTTTGGAAATGTAATCATACTTTTCACCGGCAGCAAATTTCAGATAAGCTTCAGCCCACTGGCGGGGCCAGTAATCTTCCGGACGGTCAAAACCAGCGGTACCTTTCCAGTCCTGCAGTGCCAGCTCATAAGAATCTTTGATTCCCATTCTTCTTTGCTGGGGAGAATTAATCAGAAATAATCCTCCAAAGGACCAGAATGCCTGTCCACCGATATTCTGCTCTGTTTCCTGATCCAGAAGCAATACTTTTTTTCCGGCATTGGTAATTTCCATCGCCGCGGTAAGCCCTGCAAGTCCGGTTCCGATAATAATTGCATCGGGCTGGAATTTTTCTTCCATTGTTAAAAGTATTTGTTGTAGATAAATGTATAAAATTATTCGGAATCGGATTTAAAATTAAAAATTTAAATAAGCCTGCTTTGAGTAATCAGCCCTGAACTCTGAACTTTTCAACTTATCTTTGTGAAAAATAGAAGTATGAAGTATTTGTTTATCATTGCCTGCCTGGTTTTTTCCATATTCAGTCAGGCACAGCAAAAACAGGATCCATGGAAAGACAGCCAGCTGATGGACCCGGCGTTACTGGCTTCCAGAATTGAAAATCAAAAAACAAAAGATCTGGTCATCATTTCAGTAGGACCTGAAGCTATTGTGAAAGGTTCTGTAGACATCGGACCGACTCATGAACCTGAAAATCTGGAAAAACTGAGAAATTATCTTAAAGATATTCCTAAGAACAGAGAAATTGTGATTTATTGCGGCTGCTGTCCTTTTGTAAAATGTCCTAATATCCGTCCTGCATTTGCATTGTTAATGGAATTAGGCTTCAAAAATGCAAAGCTTTTAAATCTTCCGAAAAACATCAAAACAGATTGGCTGGATAAAAATTATCCTACAAATGATTAATATGAAAAACTCTTTAACAATATTATTTTTCATACTGTTTTCAGGGTATATTTCTGCCCAGAACACCATAGAAGTAGGGAAGAAAGCTCCTGAAATAACAATGACCAAGGCAGATGGAACTTCATTTTCTCTTTCAGCATTAAAAGGGAAACTGGTTCTGATCGACTTCTGGGCAACGTGGTGCGCACCCTGCGTAGAAGAACAACCTCAACTGAAAACAATGTATGACACTTATTCCGTGCAGGTTAAAAAAAATCAGTTTGAAATAGTGGGCGTTTCTTTAGACAAGAATAAGGAAAGCTGGCAGAAAGCAATCGACAGGTTTCAGATCAACTGGATACAGATCAGCGATTTAAAATTCTGGAAAAGCCCTGTAGCAAAGCTGTATGAAGTAGATGAGCTTCCCTTTAATGTTATTATTGACGGACAGGGAACGATTATAGCTAAAAACCTTCATGGCCAGGAACTGGAAAATTTTATTAAGAAAAATTTGATACAGAATTAAAACAAGTTATTTTTCCGGTGATAATATAAAAGAGTGGTAAGTTATTGTACCACTCTTTTTAGTTGAAAAAGATAGAAGCATTTGTGTCTTAGAATCGTTTTTATAACCAGGTAAAATATCTTATGAAGACCGATTACTGATTATGGGGAAATTCATTATTATGTCTTATCTGAATGTAAATATACTAAATTGTATTTATTAAATCACTTTATATTGAAATATTAAAAAGATTTAATATTGCATACAATAGATCTCAATAATAAAAATTGCCATTTGTGCTGAAACTAAAACTTTTATACCTTTTTCAAAGTTGTTGATATACAAAATGATAAGTGTATGTTTTCGCATACTAATTTTGTTTTATGAAAAAGAGTTTTTACCTTCGTTTGGCACTTTCAGTGATATTACTGATGCATAGTGTGATTTCTATTTTCAGTGGGGATGTGAATGATTTCGGACATGCGTATCTGGACAGATTGGGTTTCAGCCCTGCAGGAATTTATATAGCATGGGCCATAAAACTGACTCATCTTTTATCAGTGCCTTTACTGTGGATTGACCAATGTATCAAGCCTGTAGCTGTCTGTAATATTCTCATTTTTATTTCCGGGATTTATTATGTTCACTGGCAAAATGGTTGGTTTGTAGTAGGAGGCGGAACCAATGGAATTGAATTCAATGTCCTGCTGATCTTCTGCTTTTTCAATCTCTTGTATCCTGAAGTCTCTTTACATTTTATGAATAAAAATAAGAGTTAAGCTATTCAAGAATCTTTGCCACGTAAGATGATTCAGAAGAAACAGTTTGTAGATTTTGGGCTTCATTTGATAGACTTATATGTTTATATTTGGGTTAACAAATCGTACTTTGTACTTTTAAATCATCATAAGCTTGAAATCAGACAGTCAATCTAAATGGCGGATTCATTTGCTTTTTTGGATCTTGTATTATACGCTGGAAGTTTACCTTGACTTTTACTGGTCCAGGTATCAGTTTCCTGATTTCAAATGGCAGATAAGGCTCCAGAATGCCCTTATGCTGGAACTCTGTTATTTTCTGGTTAAAATTCCGTTAGCCTATGTATTGCTGTATATATACGATAGGGTTGATCTTAAATTAGTCATTAAATATATTCTCTATATTTTCACGGTAACAGCTGCTGTTTTTGGTCACCGGTTTGTAACGCATTTTATCATATATCCAGATATCTATGGTGTTATTGAAACACTGGACGGCAAGCAGGTTTCCGGATTTATCAATGGTTATGTGGCTTTCAATTCTTTTATGGATCTAATTTTTATGGCAGGTCTTATTTTCGGGGTTGAAATTACCCGGCAGAAGAATATACTCAAAGAACAGATATCTCAATTAAAGTCAGAAAAACTGGATCAGGAACTTACCATGCTGAAAGCACAGATCAATCCCCATTTTCTTTTCAATACCCTCAATAATATCTACGGAATGGCTCTTAAAAAAGCAGACGAAACTCCCAATGTTATTCTGCAGCTTTCCAAAGTAATGCGGTATAATATTTATGAAGCTGCAGAAAAAAACATTTCTATAGCCAAGGATATTGAAAATATTAAAGATTTTATACAGATTCAGAAGATCCGATACCATCAGCTGACTGTGAATTTTGCTGAAGATATTGATAATCCTTCACAGGAAATTTCCCCCCTGATATTGATACAGTTTGTAGAAAATGCTTTTAAACATGGCGTTTCCGAAAGCCTGGGAGAAGCATTTATTACCGTTGATATTCATTTAAAGAACGGAAAGCTTACTTACCTTGTAGAAAATTCCAGGCAGGAAAAATTTCATGAAAATTCCACAAAAATAGGCCTGAAAAATATCCGGAGACAACTTGAACTTCTTTATCCAAAACATACGCTTTCCGTGGAAGATAAGGGCAGCCGCTATACTATAACTTTAACCATTGATTTTCATGACACCATCAGCTCCTAAAAAATACAATTGCATTATCGTAGAAGACGAACCTATTGCAGCAGAAATTCTAGAAAATTTTATATTACGGGATCAGGAACTGAATCTGGTAGGAAAATGTGCAGATGCAGTATATGCCAGCAGTCTTTTAAGTATTCATGATGTAGATTTAATATTTCTTGATCTTCATCTTCCGGTTGTAAAAGGCTTTGATTTCCTAAGGAAAGTAAAAAATCCTCCTTTTGTCATTGTTACAACAGCTTATCATCAATATGCAGTAGAAGGCTATGAGCTTGATATCACGGATTATCTGATGAAACCCATTCCATATGACCGCTTTCTGACTGCTATTGATAAATTCAAGCATTTAATGGAAGCAGAAGATGCATTACTCGAAGTTTCTGAACGTGATTTTATATTCCTGAACAGTGGTAAAAAGAAGGTTAAAATTATTCTCCAGGATATTTTTTACATCGAAAGTTTAAGAGAATACATTAATATTCATACAAAAACGGAGACTCTCACTTTTAAAATGCCCATCAGCAAAATAGAAGAAGTTTTAAACCCCAAAATGTTTACCCGCATCCATAAGTCCTATATTATTTCCCGGTCAAAAATAGAGGTAAAATCTGCCAATATTATTCAGGTGAATGGAAAAAATCTGCCTGTGGGGAGAACTTATAAACCATTGATAGAGCTTTAGTCTTACTATTTTAATTTAATATCCTTATTATTTTATTTTTCATCCATTATTAAACCTGTATTTGCAATACAGACTTTTATCAAAAAGAAGTTGATAGATTGGAATTGCCCATTTATAGCTATTTTTTTCCGGTTCATATTCATTTGTACATCTTTGAAACTGTAAATAATAAATATTTGAATTATGAAAGTAATCGGAATTTCGAAACTAATGAGCAGATTCTTTTTAATGTTGGCTTTAGGAAGTATTTTCTTCAGCTGTAAAAACAGTGACAATGATGATCCGGCTCCCGGCTCACATGGCATTGAAGTAGCAACAGGAGTATTCAAAGGGACTATGAAAATCCAGGGGCAAGATTATTACAATGCAATAGTTAATGTTTCAAAGACAGGTGATTCCTATGTTAAAGTACAGCCTAAATCAGGTGAAGCGTATTCAGCAGCAACCTCTAAAACCTTCAATGTTACCAATTCTGCCGGAGTAAGTGTTTCGGGCAATGACAGCCAGGGTAGTTTTAACTACATGATTTCATCAAAATCACTTCAGATCAGCACTCAGAAAGCATCCGAAAATGAGGTAGCTTTTTATTTTGAAGGCGAAAAGCAATAATACAATAAAATGTGGTTGGTTTATTATTCGAATGTTGAATAATGTTTTGGCTTATGACTCATGATAGTCTTAAGCCAATTTTTTAAAATAATTTAAGGCCAACGATTCCTACGACAATCAGTAATGCTGATAATAA
The DNA here is from genome assembly GCF_059515165.1 of Chryseobacterium sp. CS3K3.1. Taxonomy (NCBI): domain Bacteria; kingdom Pseudomonadati; phylum Bacteroidota; class Flavobacteriia; order Flavobacteriales; family Weeksellaceae; genus Chryseobacterium; species Chryseobacterium sp. CS3K3.1. Next base: position 72,834 of record NZ_JCAKRV010000015.1, read on the forward strand.
TCTTAGAATACTTGCTGAATCCTGAAAAAAGAGAACTCCCACCAATAGTGGTTCCTACAGCACCAATTCCCGTCCATACTGCATAAGCAGTTCCGATAGGAATGCTTTTTTGAGCAAACCAGAGAAATCCACCGCTAACAGACATGCACAGAATTGAAAAAATAATCCAGCTCCACTTATTATTTTCCGGCTGTTGAGAAAGTTTAAGCCCTAAGGGCCATCCGATTTCAAAAATTCCTGCGATAATTAATGCAATCCAGTTCATACTATTTGTTTTAATGATATTTCGAATGAAAATCTATTAAAGAAAATTCATTGCTACTACAGTACAAAGCTACCATTATCCATTTATAATCAACACTATAAACTTTGTGACCCGACAAAAAACAGAGATAGAATGTACTTTAGAGAAGATGAAACGTTTTACATTTTCAATAGGATAGTATCATATGGAAGTGCATAATTCTACTTATTGGGCTTGCTTACATATTTATTTCCTTTCACAAAAAAGCGCCAGGGTAAAAGTGCATCCTCCTTTGCATAGGCAACACCTATCCGGGGACCTGCAATGATTTCAGCTGGAGGATATGAAATACCGTGATCTTCAATCCAGATTTCATGACCGGTAAGCTCTTTTTTGTTAAAAGACCGGTCAATACCTAATGCTTTGGCAGCTGATCCGGGACCTGCAGAAATAGCAGGTTTAGAGGCAGGCATATTTCTTCTATGCTCCATAATTTCTTTTCCTACCAAAGGTTCAACAGCTCTGATGAGTACTGCATGAGGCTCATCTTCCACGGATGTTACGATGTTGAAGAGATGATGAATTCCATAGCATAAATAAACATAAGAAACTCCGCCATGGCTGTAGAGCGTCTCAGTACGGTCTGTCCGTCTGCCGCCATAGGCATGCGAAGCTTTATCTTTCACGCCAAAATAAGCTTCTGTTTCTACAATGATTCCTGCTGTTCTTTCACCATTGAGATCTGTAAAAAGTACTTTTCCCAAAAGATCCCGGGCCAGAAAAAGAACGTCCTGATTGGAATAGTAGGAGAGAGGTAGTTTCATGAATGATGTTGGAAATTATTCATTCAAATGTAATGATAATCCTGTAAAAACAGAAGAATACTAAAGTGAAATTAAAAAGGTACCACAAAAAGTCAGATTTCATAAAACAGTGACTAATTTGGCACATCCATTGTTGTTTTCCAGGTACATCATTTCACACCACTATAAAAAATTATAGGTTTTGACACTTATTTTCCCTGGAGTAATCCGGGGAATTTTTTATTGGTCCAAGTATGTTGAAATAAAAAAAGTCCCACATCCATGTGAGACTTTCAATTTTATCTTGCTCCCGGAGGGCAGTGTTCTTTCAGGTATTTTGTAAACATGGTAGCCAGATGCAGCGATGTTCCTTCTCCTTCATTAATAGAATGGGTACGGTTAGGATAAGACATCAGCTGAAACTGTTTGTTATATTTTACCAGTTCATTAATATATACTTCCGTATTCTGGTAGTGTACATTATCATCTCCCGTTCCGTGAACCAGCAGAAGATTTCCTTTTAAGTTTTTAGCATAGGCCAACGGAGAACCGTTGACAAAATCTTCTCTGTTTTCCTGTGGGAGACCCATATAGCGTTCCTGGTAGATATTATCATAGAATAACTGATTGGCAACGGGTGCAATGGCAATTCCTGTCTGGTAAATATCAGGATATTGTCCTAAAAGGTTCAGGGTAGAAGAACCTCCGCCGCTCCAGCCCCACACGGCAACTCTTGAAGTATCGATATAAGGCCATTTTGCGAATAAGGCTTTAGCTCCCATTGCCTGATCGCGGATATTGAGCTGCCCAATTTTCCGGTAAATAGATTTTCTCCATTCCCGTCCTTTTGGAGAAGGAGTTCCGCGGTTTTCAAGGGACACATATAAATAGCCGTCTTCTGCCATATCACCTGTATATAAATAATTCCAGCCTGTGTAGAAATTATCGGTAACGGTTTGAGATCCCGGTTCTCCATACACTGTAAAAACAACAGGATATTTTTTATTGGGATCAAAATTTTTAGGTTTTACTACCCAGCCGTCCATTGTAACGCCATCCTGTGTTGTAATCTGGAAGAATTCTGCTTTAGATCTTGCCGGGTCGGCTTTTGCAGATCTTTTGGCAGCAACCAGTTCTTTATGATCGGGAAGCGATATCACAGATCCAATGGAAATGGCATTCACACTGTTATTGGTAAACATAGCGATTTTTCCATTGGGTGAAATCGTATATTGGTTAGAACCTTTAAAAGCTTCAGGCGTTACTTTTTGAGCTTTTCCGCCTTTCATACTTACTTTATACAGATATTTCTGAGTGGCGTTATCTGGAGAAGCCAAAAAGTAGATCAGTTTATTGGGAACATCAAAAAATTCAGGTTTGATAACATCGAAAGCATCTTTTGTGATCAATGTTTCTTTACCGCTCATATCTATTTTATAAATATGTCTCCATCCGTCTTTTTCAGACAGCCACAAAAATTCTTTCCCATTTTCAATCCAGTCCCAGCCGCTTGGATCATTATCATTCCATCGGGATTTTATATCAATCCATGCTGCATCTGTTTCTGTATGAATGGTCTTGCTGCTTCCGGAATCCGCATCAGCAACAATAATTTTACTTTGGTTCTGTTTTCTGTTCAGCTGCTGAAGAATGACCGATCTGGAATCCAGCACCCATTCCATTCTGGGAATATAGTTTTGTACTTCATCACCTGCTATATCAGCCTTTTTTGTCGATTGGGAAGCCAGATCATAAAACCAGATGCTGCATCCTGAAGGATTTTCTCCAACTTTCGGATATTCTACAGGAACGGTAAACGAATACAGACTGTCCGTATTATTGATCATCAGGAAATTCCTGGTACTTCGGGCATCCATTTTCCAGTAGGCAATTTTCCTGCCGTCCGGAGACCATCTGAAACCATCCTGCGTTCCGAATTCTTCTTCATATGCCCAGTCAAAAGTACCATTGATCATTCTGTCGGTACCATCATTCGTAATTTTACTGATCTGATTATCTGAAAGATCCTCAATATAGATATTATGCTTAGAAACATAGGCTACTTTTTTTCCGTCAGGTGAATATTTTGCAAACATTAACGATGAAGCCGGCAAACCTTTTCCAAGCTGGAGCAGTTTTTTGGTGTTTTTGTCGAAAATCCAGTAATCTCCACGGGTATTATCCCTCCATACTTTTTTGGTATCGGCAAATAGCAACAGGCTTTTTCCATCAGGAGATACCTGAAAACTCTGTACCTGCAGAGCATTGGAACTTCCGGCAGGAATCAGTTCACTACTGTTTAAGAGCGTCTGATCTTTTCCGGGATGCAATAGATCAACAATTTCAACCCCTTTTTTAGTAAATGAATAATAAGCGTTGCCATCGGGAGTCCATTGTGTCTTCTGTGCCGCCAATGGTGACAAACACAGAAAATACAATGCAATAGCTGTTAGTTTTTTTATGTTCTTCATAAATATAATTTGGATTAAGCCAGATGTTCAGCTCTGTAATTTTCAATGTCCTCAACAGTTTTGATCAATCCGTTACCTAAAAGTCTGTAACTGTCATCCGTAATCAGGAAATCATCTTCCACACGGATTCCACCGAAATTCCGGTATTCATTTACTTTATCATAATTAATAAAGTCTGCGTTTTTATTTTCGGCCTGCCACATGTCTATCAATTCCGGAATCATATAAATACCAGGCTCAACTGTCACTACAAAACCGGACTCCAAAGCTTTTCCTAAACGTAAAGATTTCAGTCCGAATGTTTTGGTATCTTTTGGTTCTTCTTCAGTATAGCCAATATATTGTTCTCCAAGGTCTTCCATATCATGTACGTCAAGTCCCATCATGTGTCCCAGTCCACACTGAAAAAACAACGTATGAGCATGATTCTTTACAGCATCTTCGGGATTTCCCTTCATCAGTCCAAGATCGACAAGTCCTTCTACCAGATGTTGTGCTGCTTTCAGGTGGATATCTTTAAACCGTACTCCCGGTTTTAAAAGCTTCTGGGCCTGATTAAAAGCATTCAGAACCACTTCGTACATTTCCTTCTGCTTTGTTGTAAATGTTTTACCTACAGGAAAGGTTCTGGTAAGATCTCCTGCATATCCCATTGAAGTTTCTGCTCCGGAATCGTTCAGGAAAAGGTCTCCCTCTTTCATGGTATTAAGACGAAAATGATTATGCAGAATACCTCCGTTGATCGTCACAATGGGAGGATAAGACATCTGGCATTCTTGGTTGGCGGCAAGATATTGGATCGCATTGGCAATTTCATATTCTTTCATTCCGGGTTTCGCAAGACGCATGGCCAGCAAATGCATTTCATTGGATACATTTACAGCCTGTTCGATCTGTACAATTTCCTGAGCTTCTTTAACAGAACGTTGTTTGACAATCGCTTTGATCATTTCGACAGAAGGCTGCAAATCCTTAATTTTAATTCCAAGAAGGTCTCCCAGCAAAATTTTATTGGAAGACTGATAGGGAGGAAGGTAGTGCACTTTTCTACCGGAAGCCTGGGCTTTTACAATATATTGGGCAAGTTCTGCGTAAGGTAACGTTTCCTGAACACAGGACTTCAGGCTTTTTTCCTTAAGGGTTTCCTGCCTTCCCATCCATACAATTTCATCTATACTTAGCTCATCACCGAAAATGATGGTTTTATTTTCATCAATATCGATAATAGCTGCAATGCGGGGTTCCTGAATCCCGAAATAATATAAATAGGTACTGTCCTGGCGGAAATAATAAGGGTTGTGCTCAAAGTTTACAGGATTCTCTATATTTCCCAGAAATAATAAGATTCCATTGGATACATTTTTCTGTAATATTGCTCTTCTGTCTTGATAAGTTTGTGCTGAAAACATATTATGAATAGTTTTTATTTTAAAACTTTAAAGTTACGATTTTGTAGTATTTATAGTACTTTATTCATTAAAAATAAGAATATGTAAAATTTGGATTTTAATATGATATTTAATGTTCATATTTTGCTTACCTTCAGCAATATTTTAACCTTGCTAATCTAATAACCCGGTAAAGCATTCATAGTATGATGAAGAGTCTCCAGTTTTCTGTTCCTGCCGATACCAACAAAAGTATACGTATTCAGGAAGATATAATGCCTAATTTCTATCCTTATTTCCACCGCCACACCGAAACCCAGATCATGTGGATCCTTAAAGGACATGGAACACTGGCCATAGAACAGAAGCTCTTTAATTTTGAGGCGGGTGATATTTTCTATCTCGGAGCAAATCAATCCCATGTTTTCAGAGGTAATTTTGAAAAAAATGAAAAACAGAAGGTTCATTCCATCTCTATTTTTTTTGATCCTCATAAAAAGATCGCTGCATTTTTCGACTTACCGGAATTTGAGGAACTTAAAAACTTTATCAGTCATTCAGATGTAGGTTTCCAGGTGGCTTCAAGGCTGACAAAAAGTATCGGAGAAAATATTGCGGCTTTACAAAAAACAAAAGGTGTAGATCAGATCATAGATTTTATAAGAATTTTAAACCATCTTATGCAAAACAGGCATTTGCATATTCCCTTATCTCCGGAAAAGAAACTGCCTGATCATATTTCAGATACAGACAAAAGAATTATTGATGCCCAGACTTTTATCAAGAAAAATTTCACCCAACATAAGCTTACCCTTGATCTGATTGCCAAAGAAGCCTGTATGACGCCTCAGGCTTTTTGCCGTTCTTTTAAAAAACGTACCCGCATCACTTATATTGAATATCTTAATGAGCTTCGGGTACAGCGGGCCTGCAGACTATTGACTGCCAGCAATATGTACAGTATTTCTTCTGTTGCCTTCAACAGTGGGTTCAATAGCCTTACCAATTTTAACCGGGTCTTCAAATCCATCATGAAATATTCTCCTAAAGAATACCTGAAACATTACAAAGAGGCTACCATACAGCAATAAAAAACAACATGTTAAAATACGGTTAGAATACATTAAAATATTAACATTTACCGTTTTAAAATTCACCTAGTTTTGAATAAATATTATTTGATATGAGTACAAAACTAAACTGGGAAGGTATTTTTCCTGCTGTATTAACGCCTTTTACAAAAGAGGGTGAGATAGACTTTGAAATGTTTGCTGTCAATACAGAAGCCCAGATTAAAGCAGGAGTTCATGGAATTATCCTTGCAGGAACATTAGGGGAAGCCAGTGCGTTGGAAACGGAAGAAAAATTTGAACTGCTGAAATACGCAAAAAAAATAACGCAGGGCAGAATTCCTGTCATTCTTAATCTTTCTGAAAATACCACCAAAAATGCTGTCAACTTCGCTAAGAAAGCAAAAGAATTGGGTGCAGACGGCCTGATGCTTCTTCCTCCAATGCGTTACAAAGCTGATAACCGTGAAGTGGTTGAGTATTTCAAGGCAGTGGCTTCCGCTACGGATCTTCCGATCCTTATCTATAATAATCCTGTAGATTACGGAATTTATGTCACCCTTGACATGTTTGAGGAGCTTATTGAATATCCAGCCATTCAGGCTGTCAAAGAATCAACAAGAGATCTGGCGAATGTAACCAGAATGATTAACCGTTTTGGGAAAAGAATCAAAATTCTTGGAGGTGTAGATACGATTTGCCTGGAAACCCTGATGCTTGGAGCTGACGGCCTTGTGGCAGGTCTTGTAGATGCCTTTCCTAATGAAACCATGGCCATGTACAACTATGTTAAAACAGGCGAATACGACAAAGCGGTTGCCATCTACAGATGGTTTATGCCATTGCTTGAACTTGACATTCACCCTAAACTTATCCAGTATATCAAGCTTGCTGCATCAGCAGAAGGGATAAGCAATCCTTATGTGAGAGCTCCACGTCTTGAACTTCATGGAGAGGAAGCTCAAAGAATTCAAAAAATTATTGAAGAAGGAAGAGCGAATCGTCCCGTATTATTAATTCCAGAAATACAGCTATGATGGAAGAAACATCAACTCAAAATATAGACAAAAGAGTGCAGATGGCGGTTGAAGCCTTCCGGTTTCTGAAAAACACCACCATCAATGATCGGGCTGAATTTATGAATGCTGTAGCGGATCAGCTTGAAGCCTTGGGAGAAGAACTTTTAACAGTTACTCATACCGAAACGGCATTGCCATTAGCCAGACTTACCGGAGAAAAGGCAAGAACAGCAGGACAATGGAGAAGCTACGCAAAAGCTGTTGCTGACGGAATCTATACAGAAGCCCGAATTGATCTTGCCCAGCCTGAAAAACAAAAAGGAGATCTTAGGAAATACAATGTAGGCATCGGACCTGTTGTTATTTTCGGAGCCAGTAATTTTCCTTTTGCATTTTCTACTGCAGGAGGCGATACTGCCAGTGCAATCGGGGCAGGCTGTCCTGTTATTATAAAAGCGCATCCGGCACATCCACAGACTTCACAGATAATGGCGGATGCGATAAGCGCTGTTGTTAAAGCTTTCGGATGGCCTGAAGGAATTTTCAGCCATATTACCGGATCATCTTATGAGATTGGTACCTATCTGACTCAGCATCCGGACATCCGGGCTATTGCGTTTACGGGTTCATTTAATGGCGGAAAAGCATTGTTTGATATTGCCAGCCGTCGTGAAAATCCTATTCCTGTATTTGCAGAAATGGGAAGTATCAATCCGGTATTTGCCTTTCAAAACCTGCTTGAAACCAAAGCTGAAGCATTGGCAAAGGAATATATCGGTTCTTTAACGCTGGGTGTAGGACAATTTTGTACCAATCCGGGAGTGTTTATAGCATTGAAAGGAGAGTCGTTTAACCGTTTCATCAATACATTAAAAGAAGAAATTCAAAAAGTGGCTCCCGCTAAAATGCTTCACAAAGGAATATTAGATAATTTCGAAAAAAACAAAAGCATTGCATTAAAACAGCCTGATGTTGAAATCATTGCATCAGCAGAAACAGAAAATTCTTCTGGCAACGCAACCGTGATAAAAACCAGTGCCGGAAATTTCGTGAATAATCCGGTATTAAGTGAAGAAGTCTTTGGCCCATTTGGTATTGTTGTGGAGTGTGAAACAGATGAAGAACTCATTGAAATTGCCCAACAGCTAAAAGGGCAATTAACCATCACCATCGCAGCGACCCGTGAAGATGTTCGCGATAACAGTACATTGATTACTATTTTGAAAGATAAATGCGGAAGATTATTATTCAATGGAATGCCTACAGGAGTAGAAGTGGTCTATGGCATGCAGCATGGAGGTCCGTTTCCTTCTACTACCGATTCCCGTTTTACCTCCGTTGGGCCGGATGCTGTGAAACGATTTGTCCGTCCGATTTGCTTTCAGAACTGGCCGGATGAATTCTTACCGGATGAGTTGAAGAATGCAAATCCATTGCAGATCAGCAGAATGGTGGATGGAACAGTGAATTCAGGATCATTAAAATTACAGACCACATGAACAGAACATTTTTTTGTATAGATTCTCACACCTGTGGATGCCCTGTACGTCTTGTGGCAGGAGGTGCCCCTGTTTTAAAAGGAAATTCCATGATGGAGCGCCGGCTGCACTTTATGGAAGAATACGACTGGATCAGAAAGGGATTAATGTTTGAGCCCCGTGGCCATGATATGATGAGCGGAAGTATGCTGTATCCTCCTGTAGATGAAAATAACGATATCGGAGTTTTATATATTGAAACCAGCGGATGTCTTCCCATGTGCGGGCACGGAACCATCGGAACGGTTACCATTGCCATTGAGGAAGGACTTGTCGTACCTACAATTCCGGGAAAATTACGTCTTGAAACCCCTGCAGGACTTATCCTCATCGATTATGTACAGGAAGGGAAAAAAGTAAAGTCTGTAAAGCTGACGAATGTAAAGTCTTTCCTGTATGCTGAAAACCTGGAAGTGGAATGTCCGGATCTGGGATTAATAAGAGCCGATGTTGCTTATGGCGGAAATTTTTATGCGATTATAGATCCTCAGGAAAATTTCAGTGATATTTCTGATTTTACGGCCAGCCAGCTCATTCATTATGGAAAAATTATCAGAAAATTACTCAATGAAAAATATGAATTCATTCATCCTGAAATTGAACACATTAAAGGATTAAGCCATATTCAGTGGACGGGAAAACCCACAGATCCCGAAGCCAGTGGAAGAAATGCAGTTTTGGTGGGTGAAAATGCTTTAGACCGTTCGCCGTGCGGTACGGGAACTTCGGCAAGAATGGCCCAATGGTATGCTAAGGGAAAACTGAAGGAAGGGGAAGAATTCATTCATGAAAGCTATATCGGTTCCCGGTTTATCGGGAGAATTGAAGAAACCACAACTATTGATGGAAAAGCAGCCATTATTCCGTCAGTAGAAGGCTGGGCAAGAATTACCGGATACAATCATATAATTATTGATGATGAAGATCCTTATTGGCAGGGTTTTCAGGTAATGTAACAGGCATATGGCACAGAATAAAGGAAAAGCACTCATCATCGGTGCAGGAATAGCAGGATTAAGCTCAGCGTATTACCTTTTACAAAAAGGATGGCAGGTGGAAATTCTTGAGCAGAATGACCTCACCAACAACTGCTCTTATGGCAATGCAGGCATGATTGTACCCAGTCATTTTACCCCATTGGCAGCACCGGGAGTTGTAGCACAGGGAATACGCTGGATGTTCGACAGTAAAAGTCCGTTTTATGTAAAACCTTCACTCAATTCGAGACTTATATCCTGGGGATTGAAATTTTTAAAACATTCCAACCAGAAACATGTTGACTATTCTGCAGCAGCCATCAGGGATCTTAACCTGGCGAGCAGCAGGCTTTATAATGAGATCGCGCAAAAAGATGAATTTGATTTTGAGCTGAATCAGAATGGTATTTTAATGCTCTATAAAACCGAGAAAGTTGCGGAAGAAGAAACAGAACTTGCCCACAAGGCAATCAGTATGGGTTTACCCGTTGATATTCTGGGTAAAAAAGAAATTCAGGAACTTGAACCCAATGTTCAACTGGATGTTATCGGAGGAATCAATTATAAATGCGATGGCCACATGAATCCCATGAAACTGATGAAACAAATGATTTCTTATCTTAAAAATAATGATGTCATTTTTCATACCCATCATCGGGTAACAGACTTTGAAACTTCCGGCAGCAAGATTAAAACGGTCATAGCAAATGGTAAAGAATTTACTGCAGACCAATTTATCATGACGGGAGGTTCATTCTTGCCTGAACTTGCTCAGAAAGCAGGTCTTAAAATCCATTTAATGCCTGGAAAAGGATATTCGTTGATGCACCAACCGGAAAATCCACTTAATAGGTTGGAGCATGCCGCTTTATTACTCGAAGCCAGAGTAGCAGTAACTCCAATGAACGGACAGATCCGTTTTGGCGGAACGATGGAACTGGCTTCCCATCAGGATACAATTAATATGAAAAGGGTAGAAGGAATTATCCGGTCTATTCCCAACTATTTACCCGACTTCAAGGTTGAAACCCCAAAAGAATCTGAAATCTGGTTCGGATACAGGCCTTGTGCCCCGGATGGACTTCCGTATTTAGGACGGTCTTCCCAATTGAAGAACCTGATTATCGCAGGCGGAGGCGGTATGATGGGACTAAGCTTGGGACCCATTTTTGGAAAAACAGTTTCAGAACTTGCCAATGACCAAAAGGCAACGGTTGATATAAAGATATTCAACCCTGAGAGATTTAGTTAAAAAACATCACATAACACACCAAGTTAAACCCAAAACAATTTGATCATTTAAATAATTTATTAACCACCAAATCCAAAAAATTATGAAAAAATTTAAATTACTATTACTTGTTTCCCTATTTCCAGCAATAGGTTTTGCTCAGGAAAACAGACCTCGTGAGTGTAAAGCAGATGAAATGATGAAACAACATTTTGAACTGCACCCTGAATCTAAGGCTGAATATGAAAACTTTGAGAAATACACCAAAGAGTTCATAAAAAAAATGGGATCGGACAAAAATTCATTGAATAATAGCAGGATCAGCAATCCAACTTACATCATCCCTGTGGTTTTTCATGTGTATGGAGAATCTCAGAGCAATGTAAAAGTAAATTACCAAAAAGTAGTTGACTTACTGGAACAGATCAACTTAAATTTCAATGGAATCAACACTGATTCAAATACTGTAGATCCTGACTTTCAATCTATCAGAGGAGCATTAAGCATTGAATTTCGATTAGCTAAAATTGATCCAACCGGAAAAGCAACAAGCGGAGTGGTATTTCACCCCTTCAAAGGCGGATATGGCAACGGAGGCGGATATGATGCACAAATTGGAACGGATGCCTGGGATAATACAAAGTATATGAATGTGTATATCCAAAATGACCTGTATGCTAATAAAGATTTATATCAGTCAGGAGTTGCCTGGTATCCGGATTCATACATGACTTCAGTAAATACAGCCAGAGTTGTTTATAACGGACGTTATATATTTAATGCTGCAGGAACAGTAGCTTCAAACGAGTTTTCTGATACATTCACTCACGAATTCGGGCATTGGCTAAATCTTCAGCACACGTTCAATGTTCTGTGTTCAACTACAAACCCTGGTAATGATGGGGATGGAGTTGCTGACACCCCTGTAGAAAATGCATCTTCCGGATTGGGATGTAACGCTGGTAACAATTGTCTTGGACAAAAAGTAAACGTTGAAAACTATATGGGATACAACGGCTCTTCCGGCTGTTATAAAATGTTTACCAACGGACAGGTTAACAGAATGCTGGCAGCATTAAACCATCCTTCGCGAATAAATTTATGGCAGCCTGCCAACTTAGCCGCAACCGGAGTTGCCAATACGCCACCTAGGCTAACCCTTAGCAACAGTACATTTACAGAGAATTTAAACAATAATGGAGCCGTGTCATTAGATGGAACAGTAGCATCTGCCCCTGCATCAAAGATTACGCTAAACGGAGCAACATTTGCCCTGCCAAATGGAACAACTCTTACTTCAGGAACTCATTTCACGTCTTCATTGCCAGCAGGATTAACTGCAAGTATAGTAGTTACAAGCCCTACTACAGCTACACTTACCATCAATGGTGCTGCAACCAGTCATTCTAAAAGCCAGGTCCTGAATTCATCAATTACATTCCTGAATCCGGCTATAGCAGGAGGAACAACTTCACTAGGATCAACAACAGCTTTGGCATTAACTTTTTCTTATAAAGATCCTTACAAAATAGTTACAGGAACTCCTCTGGAAAGTTATGCCAACCCAACACCAACAACAGTAACCACCAACTCAGGGGCAACTTGGAAATATTTTATCATTAACCCGGAGCTTAGTGATGATGCTGGATATGGCGCCTGGTACTATGGAGCCAATCAATTAAAATTGGAAACTTATTGGAAAGGATTAGTGTGCCAAACAGGAACAAGAAATATTAGTTTAATTCCAGCCTGCACCACTATAACGAATGCAAATAATATAGGGTATCCAACTTGGACTCCCGGACAACTGGATGTGTATACTCCTACCTATACTACCTGGTCTGGTAAAACCGCTTATGTTGGTTTTAGAAACCAATTCGAAGGCTACGATATTAACGGCTATTTCAAAGTGAGCGTTGGGGCCAATGGTTCAAATTATTCTGTCACTGAGTTTGCATATAATACACAACCAAATGGCAGTATTACAACACCTTGTGCATTATCATTTTCCACTGCAGACGTTGATACAACCAACTCAGAAACTTCCATCTATCCAAATCCGGTTTCTGATGTATTGAATATTAAAACAAAAGGGGAAATTAAATCAATTTCTGTTTATGATATGTTTGGAAGAAAAATGAATGCAAAAGTTATTGGTGATAAGGTTGAGGTTAAACACTTCCTGAGCGGAACTTATTTAATTGATATTGAAACTTCTTTAGGGAAATCTTCCCAAAAATTCATTAAAAAATAGTTTCGTATTCATATACAGTTGATTGGGCTTCATTGTAAGCCCAATTTTTTTATCCTGTTTATGAGCAGTTCTTCATTTATTTATGTAATTTTATTCTTTGATAACAATATTCCATGCATTATAAAAACGACAGGATCATTATCCGTGAATTTACCCCTGAAGAATTTTCATTATTTTCCACTCTTTTTGAAAATGAAAATGTAACCCGATATCTGCCCTATAAAACCCCGGAAGAATATAAGGAAATGTTTGACAAAGCATTGGCAGATTATAAAGAGGGACCATTCAGCAGATGGGGAATTTTCCATCCCCAGAACAATGATTTTGTAGGAATGTGCCTTGCCAGAACCTTTCTTGACAATCCTGATCAGATGGAAATAGGCTATACTTTAGATGAAAAATACTGGGGTAAAGGTCTCGGAACCGAAGTCTGTAAAGCACTTGTTGACCACTGTTTATCAATAAATCATCAGAAAGATATCGTAGCAGTAACGGATCTTGATAATATCGGGTCCCAAAAAGTACTTTTGAAAAGCGGCTTTAAAAGAGTTGAAAATCTTGCACGAGAAGATAGGGAACTGGCGTATTTTGTTTTACAGAAAGAGTAAACTTGTGGCTCATATTACAAACGGAGGACTTAGAATTCCCATCTTGTGGAGGGATGGCGAAAATTCAAAGAATTTTTGACGGGGTGGTTAGCTTTTCCCACAGATTTCACGGATTTACACAGATGTTTGTGTATTATAAAAATCTTCGATTTTTAAACTTAAGTGAACTTGTCAGCAGTTTATCTGTACTTAAAATCAACTTAAGTGTTTTTATCTTTTGTGGCTTTTGACTTCGTCGAATCTTCGATTTGTGGTTAAAATACAAAGTTTTCAGCTATAAAAACATTTCATTTATCAGATAATTTATCATAACTTGCAGGAATTATGATGTCGAAACGTTGCAAATATGCGCTTAAAGCAATGGTCAGATTAGCAAGGAATTATAACCAGGGCTTTCTGCCAACTTCCGTTATTGCACAGGACGAGAACATTCCCAAAAAATTTCTGGAACAAATCCTTCTTGAACTTAAAAGAGCAAAACTTGTCAACAGCAAGCAAGGCAAAGTAGGAGGGTATTACCTTTTAAAATCACCTGATGAGGTCTCATTAGCAGATATTTACCGTATTTTCGACGGTCCTATTGCGCTAACACCATGCGTTTCTTTAAATTTTTACGAAGCATGTGATGATTGTGTGGATGAAGCGGTATGTTATCTTAGGAAAGAATTAATGATCGTTCGTGAAAAGACCAGAAAAAGCATGATGGAAGCTACCTTAACCAAGTTCATCAATAAAGAATAAAATTTTTTTTATTTAAATTCTACTATTTTGATAGGAGTTATAGAATTTTATATATATTTGCAAGACTTAAATCTCAATTCAAAATGGAAAACAGTCTGAAAAATGAATTCGAAAATCTTGTAAAAGAGGCTGATGAAGCTTCTTTTCAAACCAATGCACTGCAAATACTGACTGAAAGATTCCCGGGTAAAGTGATCTTTTCAACCAGTTTCAGTTACGAGGATCAGGTTATCACTCATCTGATTAAAGATTTAAATATTGAAATATTCACTCTGGATACGGGAAGACTTTTTGAACAAACCTATGAAACCTGGACCTCTACGAAGGCATTTTTTAAAAAGAACATCAAAGCCTATTATCCGGATACGGACGAGCTCAGAGAATTTGTCACAGAAAACGGCCCTGATTCATTCTATCAATCTGTAGAAAAAAGGAAAGCATGCTGTACCATCCGAAAGGTTCATCCTTTAAGAAAAGCGTTGGAAGGCTATGAAGTCTGGATCACAGGTCTGAGATCCGAACATTCTCCCAACAGACAGAATATGCCTCAGCTGGAGTGGGATCCTGATAATAAAATCATCAAATTTCATCCCATCCTTCACTGGACGACAGAACAGGTGACAACGTATGTAAAAGATCATCATTTACCTTACAATCACCTTCATAAAAAAGGATTTGTGAGCATAGGATGTGAGCCCTGTACCAGAGCGATCAAGGAAGGAGAAGATTTCAGAGCAGGCCGTTGGTGGTGGGAAGATGCCAATAAAAAAGAATGCGGTCTGCATATTCATCAATAAAAAAGAAAAACATGTCAATACATCATTTAAATTATTTAGATCAGTTAGAAGCCGAATCTATTTATATATTAAGAGAAGTCGCAGGCCAGTTTGAACGTCCGGCGTTGTTATTCAGTGGAGGAAAAGACAGTATTGTACTGGCTCATCTTGCAAGAAAAGCATTCTTCCACGGAAAAATTCCGTTTACATTTGTTCACGTAGATACAGGCCACAACTTTCCGGAAGTATTGGATTTCCGTGATCAGCTGGTAGAACAGCTAGATGTCAATCTGGTAGTGAGGAAAGTGGAGGACACGATAAAAAGTAAAAAATTAACCGAGGCTAAAGGGAAATTCCCTAGCAGAAACTGGCTTCAAACCTACACACTTCTTGATACCATTGAAGAATTTGAATTCGATGCCTGCATCGGAGGAGCCAGAAGAGATGAAGAAAAAGCAAGAGCAAAAGAAAGAATCTTCTCCGTTCGTGATGAATTCGGGCAGTGGGATCCTAAGCTTCAGCGTCCTGAGCTGTGGAATATCTTCAACGGAAGAATCCACAAAGGAGAAAATGTAAGAGTTTTCCCAATCAGCAACTGGACAGAGCTTGACATCTGGAATTATATCCGAAGAGAGAAAATTGCACTGCCTTCCATCTATTTCTCGCATGAAAGAGAAGTCATTGACTTCAACGGACAGTGGCTGGCCAATTCTTCCCATGTTGTACTGGAACCGGAAGATATTATTACCACCAGAAAAATACGTTACCGTACCGTAGGAGATATGACCTGTACTGCAGCTGTGGAATCTAATGCTTTAACGATAGATGCTGTCATCGAAGAAATTGTAGCCACAAGAATCTCTGAGCGTGGCGAAACCAGAATTGATGACAGGGTAACAGAAGCCGCTATGGAGGACAGAAAAAAAGGAGGCTATTTTTAATCAATGATAAAAGATAATTGATCAATGATTACACAAAGTATTTCATCAATTATCATTCATAATTTATCACTTATCATTTATAATTAACATCGGATGGATATATTAAGATTTATAACAGCAGGAAGCGTGGATGATGGTAAAAGTACCCTTATCGGCAGATTGCTTTACGATAGCAAAAGCATTTTACAGGACCAGTTGGAAGTCCTTGAAAAACATTCTAAAAACAAAAATGAAGACGGGGTAGATCTCGCGCTTTTAACAGATGGTCTCCGTGCAGAAAGAGAACAGGGAATCACCATTGATGTTGCCTACCGTTATTTTTCAACGGCAAAAAGGAAATTTATCATCGCCGATGCTCCCGGGCATGTACAATATACCCGCAACATGATCACCGGAGCATCCAACTCAGATCTGATGGTTATTCTGATTGATGCAAGAAAAGGAGTGATTGAACAAACCAGAAGACATTCTATCATCGCTTCTTTATTACAATTAAAGAAAGTTGCTGTAGCCATCAATAAAATGGATATGGTGGATTATTCCGAAGAAGTTTTTGAAAATATAAAATCAGAATATGCAAAAATTGCTGAAAATCTTGGACTGAATGACGTAAGTTATTTTCCCATCTCAGCATTAAAAGGAGATAATATTGTTTCAAAATCTTCCAGAACAGACTGGTATGAAGGAGCTTCTTTACTGGAATATCTTGAAGAAGTAACAATCAATGAAGAAAAAAATAACGGAAGCCGTTTTCAGGTTCAGTACGTGATTCGTCCTCAAACCGAAGAACTGCATGATTACAGAGGATATGCCGGACAAATATTAAGCGGAAAGTTCACCAAAGGAGATAAAATTCACATTCTTCCGGCGGACCTGACCACTGAAATCACTAAAATTGAGATCAATGGCATTGAAAAAGAAGAAGCCTTTGAAGGCCAGCCAGCCGTTATCCATTTGGCTCATGATGTAGATATCAGCAGAGGAGATATTTTTGCTACGGAAGAACATGTTCCCACCGTTGAAAAAGATCTTGAAATCCTTTTATGCTGGCTTGATCAGAAACCGCTGCAGCAAGGAAACAAATACCTTTTGCAGCAGAACAGCAGACTGATAAAAGCAGTAGTAAAAGAGGTAGATTACAAGATCAATGTCAATACCCTTATCAGAGAACAGGCCGATGGAGAGATCAAACTGAATGAAATTGTGAAAGTTACCCTGCGAACGGCACAGCCTTTGGTCTATGACAGCTTTACCAATAACAAAACAACGGGCTCTGCCATTCTGGTGGATGAGACGTCCAATTCAACGGTAGCAGCCTGTATAATTCAATAGAAAAATGGCAATTTCCGATCAATTAACAGAGAGAATTCATCAGACCAAGCAAAATAATATTCATGGATTCTTTGATAAAATAAAGACAAAAAAATGGGTGAAGGATTTGTACGAAACACTTTTCCTTCCTCAGGATGACAATACTGAAGATCAGCTGAAAAGAAATTTTGAAGTGCTCCAGGAAACACTTTCAGACCTTATCAATACGGTAACGGGAGATAAAATTATTACCGAAAAACAGGTTAATCGTTTTTTTGAAGCTTTACCACAACTCTATGATCAGCTGGTACTGGATGCAAAATCCATTCTGGAATTTGATCCTGCCGCTGACTCACTGGAAGAAGTATACCTGGCATATCCCGGCTTTTTTGCCACGTATGTTTATCGTATCTCGCATCAGCTCTGGAGTCAGGAGGTAAAGATTTTACCCCGTGTGATTTCAGAATATGCCCACAGTAAAACGGGAATTGATATTCATCCGGGAGCCACCATCGGAAAGTCTTTTTTCATTGATCACGGAACAGGAATTGTGATCGGAGAAACAACGGTTATCGGAAACAATGTCAAAATCTATCAGGGAGTAACCCTCGGAGCCTTGAATGTTTCCAAAGAAAAAGCCCATCAGAAAAGACACCCCAATATTGAAGATGATGTGATTATCTACTCGGGAGCTACTATTCTGGGAGGCGAAACTACCATAGGCAGAGAAAGTATTATCGGAGGAAATGTCTGGGTTACACAGGATGTTCCTGCCAACTCTCTGGTGTACCACAAAAGTGAAATAAAAATAAAGGATAATTCTTCATTACCGGAATCATTAACCTTTGTGATCTAAAAAAACAAAAATAAAAAGTACATTGATATGAAATTTCAGAATGCATTAGAAACGATTGGGAATACACCCGTCGTGAAAATCAACAAACTCTTCGGTTCAGATCATGAAGTCTGGATCAAACTTGAAAAAAACAATCCGGGGGGAAGCATTAAAGACAGAATCGGACTGGCGATGATTGAAGATGCAGAAGCCAAAAGGTTATTAAATAAAGACAGTGTTATTATAGAACCTACCAGCGGAAATACGGGAATAGGACTCGCTCTGGCCGCTGCCGTAAAAGGGTATAAGCTAATCCTTGTCATGCCGGAAAGCATGAGTATAGAACGCCGTAAAATCATGGAAGCTTATGGAGCAGAATTCGTGCTTACTCCAAGAGAAAAAGGAATGAAAGGGGCTATTGAAAAAGCTAATGAACTTGCTGAAGAAACACCCAATTCATGGATTCCAAGACAGTTTGACAATCCAGCCAATGTAAAAGTACATGTAGAAACCACAGCACAGGAAATTTTAAAAGACTTTCCTGAGGGACTTGATTATATCATTACCGGAGTAGGAACCGGAGGACATATCACCGGAATAGCAAAAGTGGTTAAAGAAAAATTTCCTAACGTAAAAGTAATTGCTGTAGAACCGGAATTATCTCCTGTATTAAGTGGAGGAAACCCGGCACCACACCCGTTACAGGGATTAGGAGCAGGCTTTGTACCTTCCATTCTGGATATTACTCTTTTAGACGGAGTGATTACAGTAGGCAAAGAAGAAGCTTATGAATATGCCCTTAACGCAGCTAAAAAAGAAGGTCTTTTTGTCGGAGTTTCCACAGGAGCCGCTTTAGCATCCATCGCCAAACATTTACCGGAAATACCACCTAACGCTAAAATCCTGACGATTAATTACGATACCGGAGAGAGATATCTGTCGGTAGAAGGACTTTTCTAATTCCTTAATTAACAACTACTTCAATGAAAACAAATATAAAATCACCAAAGGTCTTCCTTATCGGTGCAGGGCCCGGCAACCCTGAACTGATCACTGTAAAAGCTGTAAAAGCAATCGCAGAAGCTGACGTTGTTTTATGCGACCGCCTTGTAAGTCCTGAAATTCTGGAAACCTACGTTAATGAAAACACAGAAATCATTTATGTAGGCAAAGAATGCAGCAAAAATGCTTCCACCCCTCAATCTCATATCAATACTTTGATGGTGGAATATGCCCGTCAGAATAAAACGATTGTAAGACTCAAAGGAGGGGATGTTTCCATATTCTCGAATATTCTTGATGAATTACAGGCTTTAAAAGAAAATCATATTCCTTACGAAATCATTCCGGGAATTACAGCGGCTTTAGGGGCAGCAGCCTTTGCAGGGATGCCTTTAACGGCAAGAGGATATTCTACATCTGTACGTTTTCTGACGTATTATAAATCGGAAATCGTGAGTGAAGAGTATTGGCAAGAGCTTGCCTTAACCAATGATACCCTTGTTTTCTACATGTCTAAAGGAAATCTTACTCCTCTTGTGGAAAAGCTGAAAGCACTTCAGATTTCAGGTGATAAAAAAATTGCAGTCATTGAACAGGCTACAACGCCTTTCCAAAAGGTGTACACTTCATCATTTGATGATTTTAACGAAAAATTCGGAGATAAAACCTTTGCATCTCCTTCTTTAGTTGTGGTTGGCAAAATTGTCAATCTGCATGAAAAATTTTCATGGTTGGAAAATGCCGAGCAGGAAGGTCTTTATTTTAAATCAGTAGAAAACGGAACTCTAATCCCTACCACTCAAAATTTCTTTGAATATGCTGTCTGAATCTAAATTAAATGTATTAAAACAAATCTCCGGAGACCTCTCCAGAGACGAAGCCATCTGGGCAAGCGGATATCTTGCGGGTATTGCCGGAGGGTCCTCAATTACGGCCGTTCTGCCACCACTGGAAGCGAATACCACTACACAGAATGCTGTAAAGAAAATAACGCTGGCTTACGGTACAGAAACCGGAAACAGTAAGAAACTGGCTACTGCACTGGCCGGTATAGTGAAGAAAAAGGGACTTCAGGTAAAGCTGGCTGACCTTTCCCAATACAAGCCTAAAGATCTTACAAAAGAGGAATTCTTCTTTATTGTCATCAGCACTCAGGGAGAAGGTGAACCGCCTGCTCTTGCTAAAAAATTCTACGATTATATTCATGAAAATGAAATTGATCTCAGCGGACTTAAATACGGAGTTCTGGCATTGGGAGACAGCAGTTATCCTCTGTTCTGCCAAACCGGAGAAGATGTGGATTCACGTTTTGAAATATTAGGTGCCCACCGTATTATTCCATTAAAGAAATGTGACATTGATTACGAACAGGAAGCTTCTCATTGGATAGAACATGTATTTGAAACAGTGCATAAAAGTGCTGGTCAGAGTACAAAAAATGCTTCAGCTCCAAAGGTTTCTACCGGAAGAAAGAAATATCAGGGAAAAGTTTCAGCCATCATCAACCTTAACGATATTACCTCAGAAAAAGAAACCTATCATATTGAAATTGAAACTGAAGAAGCGCTTAGTTACCGCCCCGGTGCAGCTTTGGGAGTGATCCCTTTCAATTCAAAAGAGGTTGTAGATGAGATTATTACACTCACAGGAATTAATCCTAAAAAACAGGTTGAAACAGCAAAAGTTACAGACACTGTGGAAGAACTCCTGCACAAGCATCTTAACATCAGCTATTTACTTAAATCTGTGGTGGCTCAATATGCAAAAATAACAGGACATTCCATTCCGGAAGTTAGATTAAGCCTTCTTGATCTGCTTAGGATTTACCCTGTAAAAAATGCAGATGAATTTGAAGAAATCATACAGATATTAACCGCTCAGGCGCCGCGTCTGTATTCCATTTCCTCCTCTGTGGAAGCGCATGGTGATACGGAAATTCATATTACGGTTGCTAAATCTGAGTTCTTTATTGACCATCAGAAACATAATGGGTTATGCAGTGGTTTTCTGAGTGAATTCAAAGAAGGGGAAGCGTTGGAATTTTATATTCAGGAAGCAGGACATTTCAAATTGCCGGAAGCGGATAAAGATATCATCATGATTGGTCCGGGAACAGGGATTGCGCCTTTCAGGTCATTCCTTTGGGAACGTGATGCCACAGGAGCAGGAGGAAAAAACTGGCTGTTTTTCGGGGACAGGAACTTTGTATCCGATTTCCTTTACCAGGCAGAGCTGCAGGATTTTCTCAAAACAGGCAGTCTGACGCATTTAGATCTCGCTTTTTCAAGAGATACAGCTGAAAAAGTATATGTTCAGCACAGGTTGGAACAAAAAGCCCAGGAAGTATTTTACTGGCTGGAAGGCGGAGCATCGGTGTATGTATGCGGTGCTAAAGAACCCATGGCCCGTGATGTAGAACAAACGCTTCTCACCATTATACAGAATGAAGGAAAACGCAGCAAAGAAGATGCTGTAACCTACCTGGAAGAAATGGAACTGAGCGGCAGATATGCTAAAGATGTGTATTAAAAAGAAGTACCCGTAAAAATTAAAGGAAACAATTATGAACAACAATAAAGAGAACCTTTCACCGGTAGAAAAAATTAAAACCGGCAGTAACGGACTCAGAGGAACTTTAAAGGAAAGTCTTGCAGATAACTTCACCGGAGCCATCAGAGAAGATGACCAGACTGTGATCAAATTTCACGGAATGTACCAGCAGGACGACAGAGACAGAAGGGAAGAGCGTGTCTCCAAAAAACTGGAGTGGCTGTATTCTTATATGATCAGATTAAGACTTCCCGGCGGTTTTTTAACTCCGGAACAATGGGTTGGATTGAATGAAACCGCTGAAGATCATTCCACAGGAACCATTAAAGTAACGACAAGACAAACCATTCAGCTGCATGGTATTTTAAAATCTCATTTAAGACCTACCATCCAGAGCTTCAATCTGCAGCATCTGGATTCTATTGCGGCCTGTGGAGATGTCAACAGAAACGTAACCTGTACAGCCAATCCTTCGGAATCGCCTTTACAGCAGGAAGCTTATGAACTGGCCGGAAAAATCAGTGAAATGTGTCTTCCGAAAACCAAAGCTTATTATGATATCTGGATTGATGATGAACTTCTGGTAGACCGTAAAGCAGAGGAAGATCCATTGTATCAGGACAGATATCTTCCAAGAAAACTGAAAATAGGAATTGCCGTTCCACCCAATAACGATGTGGATGTATTCATCAATGATATTGCCTTAATTGCGATTATCGAAAATAATAAAATCGTAGGATATAATATTGCTGCCGGAGGAGGATTAGGCGCCACTCACGGAAATGAAGCCACGTATGCCCGTCTTGCTTCTATCCTTGGATTTGTGGATACCGAAGAAAAAGTATTGAAAGCCGTCTACGAAATTATCACGGTACAAAGAGACTTTGGAAACAGGAGCGACCGGAAATTATCAAGATTAAAATACACCATTGATAAATTAGGTATCGATCAGTACAGAGCTGAAGTAGAAAAGAGAGCAGGCTTCAGTTTTGAGCCGGCCCGTGAATTTAAGTTTACACAAAGAAAAGACCGCTACGGCTGGATACAGAATCATGAAGGAAAGTGGTTTTACACCGTATTTGTAGAGCATGGAAGAATCCTTGATATTGAAGGATATCCTTTAAAATCAGGACTGTTAAAAATTGCACAGACAGGGAAAGCCAATTTCCGTTTTACCTGCAACCAGAACCTTATTCTTGCTGATATTGATGAAAAGGATAAAGCTGAAATTGAAGCTGTTTTAAAAGAGTACAGAATTTCAGAACATACCGACGGAGCAAGTGCTTTACGTAAAAACTCTGTTGCCTGTGTCGCTTTGAATACCTGTTCACTGGCTCTGGCAGAAGCACAGCGTTATCTGCCTTCACTGGTCACCAAAATAGAACCTATTCTTGAAAAATATGGCCTACTTGAAGAAGATATCACGATCCGTATGACCGGCTGTCCTAACGGCTGCGGAAGATCTCCCAATGCTGAAATCGGATTTGTGGGAACAGCCTATGGGAAATACAATCTTCACATTGGTGGAGACCGCTTAGGAATGCGACTGAATACAAAATTTAAAGAAAATATTGGTGAAGAAGAAATTCTGACCACCCTGGATGAACTTTTCGGGATTTATGTACAGAAAAGACTTGCAGAGGAAACATTTGGTGATTTTTCATACCGTTATTTACCTACCTTAAATTAATTATATGGCTGATTTTCATTATGATCTGAAAAAAAACAAAAAAGCTCAACCTCTTCATTTAAGCGGACGAATGTGTATGTGTTGTTGATTCTTAAATAACAATACAAACAAAGCTGTTTGAAGTTTTTCGATTCAAAACCGCAAAGTCACAAAAGTTTTAAACCCTTAAGCTTTTTAAGAGCCAAACTTTGTGCATAATAAGTACACCTAAGTTTTGTAAAATCTTTGATTTTCATCTAATGTAAACTTTTCTACAGTGTCATTTTAAACTTACATAATTGAACTAAAGTGTTTTAAAATGAAAACTTTTGTACCTTTTGTGGTAAAAATAATCAATGTAAAAATTCAAACAGCTTCATTTTCAACCTAAAAAATGAAGAAAAAATGAAAAACAAAAAGCAGGGAAATTTTCTACCAAAAGCAGGTATTATTGCATTTACATTTCTATTTTTTAACCTGGCAGAAGCTCAGCAGCAACTTATAGAGCTTAGTGGAAGCATCAAAAACACAGGAACAAGCAAAGGTCTTGACTCCGTAAAAGTACAGATCGAAAATACACAGGATACCGCATTAACGGATCAGGCAGGTAATTTTAAAATCAGAACAAGGGTCACCATTCCCTTCAGGGTGGTGATTCGGAAAGATGGCTTTACCAGTCAGACAGTTGAAATACTTTCACCTTCCAACAAAATAACGGTAGGTCTTAATCCTCAGAATACCATTATTGATGATGTTGTGATTTCAGCCTCCAGAGTGCCTGAAAAAATATTAAGATCGCCGATCGCCATTGAAAAAATTGATATAAAAACCATCAGGGAAAGTCCGGCAGCTTCATTCTATGAAACACTGGAAAATGTAAAAGGGCTTCAGCTTTTAACATCAAGCCTTACGTTGAAAATCCCTAATTCAAGAGGTTTCAACTCACCTAATAATTTCCGTTTTATGCAGCTGGTAGATGGCGTAGATGTACAATCGGCAACGTTGGGAGTACCGTTGGGAAATGCGATAGGACCTACGGAACTGGATATCCAATCTATGGAAGTGACTCCGGGAGCAGCATCTGCATTATACGGGATGAATGCCATCAACGGACTGGCAAG
The DNA here is from genome assembly GCF_059515165.1 of Chryseobacterium sp. CS3K3.1. Classification (NCBI taxonomy): domain Bacteria; kingdom Pseudomonadati; phylum Bacteroidota; class Flavobacteriia; order Flavobacteriales; family Weeksellaceae; genus Chryseobacterium; species Chryseobacterium sp. CS3K3.1. The sequence goes on from NZ_JCAKRV010000015.1 coordinate 97,383, forward strand.
TTTACAGACTAAAGATCCGTTTACCTCTGAGGGGATAAGTGTTTATTTCCGTGGCGGAGTAAATCATGTAGACAATGTGAACCATAAAATAAGTTCTCTGGGAGAAAGTGCTATCCGTTTTGCAAAAGTGATCAATAAAAACTTTGCAGTGAAAGTCAATGCCTCTTATTTCAGTGGAACCGACTGGATATCGAATAATCTGACCGATCAGAATCCGGGATCATTGGTTACAGCCAATCCTAATTTTGCTTTGGCCAACAATCCGGCTGAAGATCTTTGGAATAAGTATGGAGATGAAAGAAACAACCGTGTTGCCGTAAAAGTAGATTATAACGGAAAACCAACCACATTCAATGTTTCAAGAACCGGATATCTGGAAAAAGATCTGGTAAGTCCTGATGTGAAGAACATCAAGTTCGATGCTGGATTATATTACCGTTTCGGAGATCAGTGGAGAACATCTTATGTATATCGTTATGGTTTGCTGGACGGAACTTTCCAGAGAGGAAATAAAATCCGTCTGCAGAATGCTACGGTTCAGAATCATAAAGTAGAACTCACAGGAAGAGAATTAACCTTCAGAGCTTATGTATCGATAGAAAATACAGGAGATTCCTATAATCTCAAACCTTTGGCAGATAATCTTGATCTGACGAATCTTTCCAATACCAACTGGAAAAATATATTCCAGACCGCGCTTCAGAACAGCCTGAATGCCGGAACCAATCTTAATGAAGCATTTACTCTCGCCCGTCAGGAAGCTGATAAAAACAGGGTTGTACCGGGAACCGCAGCCTTTGAACAGCTAAAAAATACCATTATCGGAATTAATAACTGGGATTCGGCCAATGGAGGCGTAGCAGGAGCTCCGGCAACAGGCGGGGCAAAACTGGAACAGAAATCCCGCTTTTATCAGGGAGAACTGACCTATGATTTCAGCAGGTTTGTGAAGATATTCAGCCTTCTGGCTGGTGTAGATTACCGCCTGTACAGCATTACTCCGGATGGAAACAATTTTGTCGATTTCAATCGTCCCGTGAATGAAAGAAACATTCCTTTAGCCAATGGTACTTTCGGGAAAGATGTTACCTATCAGAAATATGGGGCTTTTGCACAGATTACCAGGCTTTTCTTTGATGATAAATTAAAAATCAATGCCGCTTTACGGATCGACAGAAACCCGGAATTTGAAGCTAAACTCAATCCAAGAATAAGTGTAGTGTATTCCCCTGTAAAACAGCATAATTTCAGGGCATCTTTCCAGAACGGCTATCGTTTTCCATCTTTATTTGAAGCCCTTTCATTCGTGAATAACGGAAATGTAAGAAGAGTAGGAGGTCTGTCCAAAGTAAATGACGGATTAGGTTATCTGGAAAACTCCTATACGCTGGCTTCCATTGATAAATTCACCTCAGCAGTAAACGCTGATGTTGACGCAGGAAAAACCCAGGCTCAGGCAGCCCAGGATAATAAGCAGCTTTTAGCGGTAGCCAATCTGCAGAAGTTACAGCCGGAGAAAATCAATTCGTTTGAAGTAGGGTATAAGTCTACTTTTTTCAATAATAAACTGGTGCTGGACTGGGATTTTTATTACAATATCTACGAAGGATTCCTTGGTCAGGTAGAGGTGGCTGTTCCTAAAAACAGCCAGGTAGGAAGCAGTGCAGCCGTACTTGCAATGCTCGACAGAAGTAAACAGGACCGATACAGGGTTTATACGAACAGCAACAGTACGTATAAAAGTTATGGAACCTCTTTAGGAATTCGTTATAATATCACAGGAAATTATAATGTAAATACTAATGTTTCTTATAATGATCTGGCTTCCAATAATAACTCAGACTTATTTATCACCGCTTTCAACACCCCGAAATGGATGGTGAATGTAAGTGTTGGAAACAGAGAAATTGTTAAAAACATAGGGTTTACCATTGTCGCAAGATGGCAGAGCAGCTTTATGTGGGAAAGTCCTTTAGCCTCAGGCCAAATTCCTGCTTATTACACCATTGATGCACAGGCTACATGGAAACTGCCTGAAATTCATGCCCATATTAAAGTCGGAGCTACCAATCTACTGAACCGCCGTTACTTCCAGTATGCAGCAGGCCCTGAAATCGGAGGACTGTATTATCTCGCTTTTACGTATGACTTAAAACTGTAATCAGGATGAGCAATTCTTTATATCCCATCTTTTTAAAACTTGAAAACCTGTCGCTGCTGATCATTGGCGGAGGCAAGGTTGCCCTTGAAAAACTTGAATCTGTTCTGGGCAATTCACCGGAAACATCTATCAAACTGGTAGCCAAAGAAATTATTCCTGAGGTCAGAATTTTACAAAATCAGTTTTCCAATATAACTATTCATGAAAGAGCATATCATGACCACGATTTTAACGATACTGATCTCGCCATTATTGCAGTAAATGATATTGATCTGGCCGGGGAAATCAGAGAAAAAGCCCAACAAAAAAGTGTACTGGTCAATATTGCGGATAAACCTGATCTTTGTGATTTTTATTTAGGATCTATTGTTAAAAAGGGAAGTCTTAAAATAGCTATTTCCACCAACGGAAAATCTCCGACTATCGCTAAAAGATTAAGAGAAACCTTTACCGAAGTGATTCCTGACGAAATGGATCATGTACTGGACAACATGCAGCATATCCGTAATCAACTGACAGGCGATTTTAATTATAAAGTAAAAGAACTTAATAAGATTACAACAGAATATCTGTCCGAAGGAAAAGTTGCTGCAAAACCGGATATGGAAATTCAAAAGCTGATCAGTATCACCAAAACAGCCCAGAGAAAAGCCAATATTTATCTGGCCATCATTGGTGTTTTACTTCTTTTCGGCTTATTTGGCCTTGTCGTATATCAGTTCAGTTTATCTGATGATATTCAGCATTTTCTGAACAAAGATGGCCATATTTTTTACTGGATGCTGTTTGCGGGCTTTATGGCAGAAATTGTCGCCGGATCAATGGGAATGGGCTACGGAGTGATATGTACTACCATCCTTTTACTGCTGAATGTTCCGCCTCCCGTTGTAAGTGCCAGCATTCACTCTGCTGAATCGTTTACCACAGCAGCCGGGAGTTTCAGTCATTATAAACTGGGAAATGTGAATAAAAAAATGGTCTGGGTGCTGTTTCCATTGGCTATTGTGGGTTCTGTTATCGGTGCTTTAACACTGTCTCATTATGGTGAACATTATGCTCACATCGTAAAACCAATTATTGCCTGCTACACGCTCTATCTTGGAATTAATATCTTAAACAATGCATTTAAAGATAAAAAATCCGGACAAGCGAAAGCCAAACGTAGAACCAATCTCAGAATATTAGGATTGGCAGGCGGCTTCATAGATTCTTTTGCCGGCGGAGGCTGGGGACCTTTGGTAACCGGAACGCTGATCAAAGAGGGAAGGATTCCCCGATATGTAGTGGGAAGTTCTACTGTTGCCAAGTTTTTACTAACCATTACCAGTGCCATTACCTTTATTTTTACCATAGGTATCCACCACTGGAATATTGTTCTGGGACTTTTATTGGGTGGTGTCTTTACCGCCCCGTTTTCTGCGATGCTTACGGCAAAACTTCCAACAAAGAAAATGTTTGTGGTGGTAGGAATGGTGGTTATTGCCATGAGCCTTATTACGATAACAAAATCGATCTTCTCATAAGAACAAGTATACATCAGAAAGTATTAAACGCAGAGATTTTAATGTTTACTTTATTTTGAGGCATCAGGGGGAAAATTAATGATGCACCTTATGGGCACTACCATTACTCATTTTAGTAGAAATCTGAACCATTAAAACTTTGCGTTTTTTATAAGCACTTTTTATTTTACAGATTGTTTTTCTTTTTTAATTTGTTCAATTCCCTGTCTGTAGGTAGTTACATTAAATTCCGGGAATCTTTAAGGCGAGCTTTAACTATAAAAACAGAGTAACTGAATCTAAGGAAGTTGTAACATAATCTCTGAACAATGTAAAAAAGCAGAAAATAATTAGGCTGAGAAAATAAAAATACAGCATTGAATCATTCTTAACCACAAAAGGCACAAAAGTTTTAAATACTTCAATTTTTTCAGAGCCAAACATTGTGCGTAATAAGTACACCAAAGTTTTGTGAAATCAAAGATTTTCATCTTATGTGAACTTTACTGCGATATCATTTTACCTAAATAAACTTAAGTGTATTAAAATGAAGCCTTTTGTGACTTTTGTGGTTGGATAAAGAGTAAAAAAAATTATAATAATCAGGTAATTCTTTACTTTTTTCAGCCTTACTGTTTTTATTTTCTATCCAATGCCAGATAATTATCCTCAATTCTGCTGATCAGAATGTAGAACAGACCTGCATAGATCATCTGAATGCCCATTGCTTCCCAGTTTTCAACAGTACTGCTTCCAAAAAGCAACAGAATAATGAGAGAAGCTCCGGCCATCGCCGCAATACGGGTTTTAAAACCAATGATCAGCAGAAGGCCGATTATAAATTCGAGAAAGGGGAGAGTGACACCAAACAGGTGTACCAATGGCTGCGGAAGCCAGCTTGTTTCAAAACCCTTCATCATTCCTGATGCAAAGTCCTGCAATTTCACGAGACGAACCAATCCGTGTCCCAAAAAGTTGATTCCCATCGACACACGAAGGAAAAAATAGGCTGTTTTTGTGTTATTCATAAAGGTATTTTTTTTAGGATGGAAGCGGGAAGCCGGATGCTGGAAGATATAAATCTGTTGGGATACACTTTTATTGTGTTCATCATTATTCAATTATTCTGTAATTGTTTTTACAGACTTCGATAACTTCCTTCCTCCAGCTTCCCGCTTCCTTACTTATTAAACTTTTCTTCGCTGTTGTCAACCGGAGTATCGGGATCGTTCATCACCATTTTAGCAATATCATCTTTTCTCATAAAAACGACTCCCTGTTTTTGTTGTGTATATTGAATAAATTCCTCCATGGCATGTACCATTGCAGGAGTTCCACCTATTCTGTCATGAAAACTGATACTCATCATTCTCCTTTTGGAAGCTCCTTCTTCATACAAACGGTCAAATTCAAATTTCAGCTGGGCCAAAAACTGCTCCGGGCTCCAGTGTTTCCCTTCAATATTGACAATATCATTGTTACGAAGCGTATAAGGAACGACCACAAAGTTTTTTCCTTTTACTTTAGTTATAAAAGGTTCATCATGGCTCAGGTCATCGATATGATACAGAAAACCCAGTTCCTGCAATACTTTAAGTGTATTCGGGCTTCTTCTCAGCCAGTTGGCATTATAACCAACAGCTTTCTGTCCTGTAATCTTTTCTACAACATCCACACCTTTCTTTACGAAATTCAGTTCGTCAGCATAATTTTTATTCCACTGGTTATCCCAGGTAAAACCATGAGCGGCAATTTCATGACCTCCGTTTGCAATAGCTTTGGCGACTTCAGGATACTTTTCAGCAGCACTTCCTACGACATGAGAGGTAACTTTAATGTCGTATTTTTTCCATAAATCCAGCATACGGTAAATTCCTTCATTTCCTCCGTAGCGGTACCAGCTTTCTGCGGGAAGGTCCGGCTGTCCCTTGGGAAGAGGAGTTCCACTGAAAGGACTTTCAGCGCCTTCCGGTTGTCCACCCGTTTCAAACTGCATGGAAACGGAAATAACCAATTGAGCACCATTGGGCCAGTATTTTTTTGTTTGGGTCTGTCTTTCATGCTGCTGCTTTTTTTCTGTTGTACCCCTTTCATGATCAGAAAAGGACATCAGAACAATTGCTGAGGCAAGCAGCAATACTGATTGTTTTATATATTTCATTTTGAATGTATTGATAAGGCAAAATTCATCAATAATCCATTGGCATATATTGTAAAAATTAATGGTAAATTTGTAAAAATCCATTCTTCTATGAAACGAATCGTTAATTTCAACTCTTTCAATGTTTTCAGTATTGAAAAGGAAAACTGGGATGTTGAGTATCACAATCATAATTTTTATGAACTGATCATTATAGAAAGCGGAAAAGGATTTCATCACCTCAACAGCATTACTTTCCCGTATAAAAAGGGGGATGTATTTCTGCTCAGACCAAGTGACGGTCATGAATTTTCAATTAAAAACAAAACGAAATTCATTTATATAAAATTCACAGAACAGTATATCTGGGAAAACTTACTGCCCAACAAAAAGAATGAACTTAAAAAGGCTGTACAGCTCCTGATGGAAGATCATTCCTTCGTTTATGAATCAGCGATTAAGAGTAAAACAGACAGGGAGCATCTTTTACAGCTTGCCCGGATTCTTCTGTATGAATTCAGCCATAAAAACACCTATAACAAAGAGATAACTACTGATCTGTTTTCGGGTATCATGACTATTCTGATCCGGAATACGATGCAAAATGCTAATGCCAAAAACCGGCTCACTCAAAATCTAAACAGAATTGAAAAGATCCTGTATTATATCAATGTCAATGCTCTGGATGCTGATAAAATGAAAATTGATAACCTGGCTGAAGAATTTATGCTTTCTCCAAATTACATCAGCATTTATATTAAAAAACAGACAGGTTTCTCGATACAACAGCACATCATACAGCATAAGCTGAAGACTGCTGAAAAGCTTTTACTGCAAAGCCATTATAATATCAGTGAAATTGCCGACAGGCTGGGTTTCAATGATGCCAGCCATTTTAATAAAATATTCAAAACGTACAAACAAATGTCACCCTCTCAGTTTAAAAAGAAAGGTTGATCTTATTGATCATCTGATTATATATTTTTCATATCTTTAATAATCAAATCTTTAAACCCATGAAAACGAGTTCCGGGATTCTGCTCTTTAAAAAAGAAAAAGACAGTCTGTATTACTTTCTGGTTCATCCCGGTGGTCCTTTCTGGAGAAATAAAGATTCTGGCGCATGGTCTATCCCCAAAGGAGAGATTCTTCCCGATGAAGATCCCTTGGAGAGGGCATTAATGGAATTTAAAGAAGAAACAGGTACAACAGCAGAAGGCCAATTCATAGAATTATCACCCATCAGACAAAAAGGAGGAAAAACAGTTTATGCATGGGCCCTGGAAGGAGATATTGATACTTCAGACCTTTACAGCAATAGTTTTCCATTAGAATGGCCGCCCAAATCCGGCAAAATAATTGAAGTTCCCGAAGTGGACCAATGGGAATGGTTTGCTTCAGAAGAAGCTCAAAAACGGATCAATCCGGCACAGAAAGATTTCATCACAGAACTTGAAAGTATATTAAAAAATCACTAACACCTAACAACAAAAACCATGAAAAAATTAAACAGAAAAACATTAAAAAACATGATCGGAGCCATTGGAATAGAACTGAATCTTCCTCTTCCTGTAGGCGTTTGCCTTGGCAATCTGCTTTCTCTTTGCCCTCCTCACTCTCATTGCCGTGCAGATGAAAGGTGCTATCCTGATGCTGCCGGCCCCTGCATCAACGGGCTTTGTCCATCAGGCTACCACTGCCATTCGGGAGAATGTGTCAGATAAAATAAGAAAACAAAAAAACCTTTATCAGTGCTGATAAAGGTTTTTTATATGGTACAACTATAATTTATCGTTTTATCCCAATCGCTTTTAATGCACTGGATGTTAAAAAGATATCATCAAACACCGTCAGTGATTCCACATCATTGAAGCCTGTAGGAATCAGGTCATTTTTATTAAAAGACAATTCAATAGAAGGGTCGTATGAAGCAATGATTCTCACTTTTGAATATCCATTATAATCTACCTTAAAGCCTTCAAACATACAGTTCTGCTCGGCCTTCTGATACTCTGCATATTCTTCGAAACCTACAATATCCGTTCTTCTTCCATCGTTATGGTCAAGAGATTTCCATGCGGTATAATTTTTCGGTTCTTTCAGAATATTCCCTTTACGGTCTACAGGGACAAACATTCCAAGAGTCAAACGCTTCTTTAAGAAATTGGCATAATTATTCATCAGATTCAAAATCTGAAGATCGGCATATCCTTCGTGTGAATAATATTCCAGCACGAAAGTTGTCATCGGAATCAGCTTAAGAGAAGCATCAGTGGGCATAATGAGTTTTTACTTTTTTGGCCGATAAAAATAGTATTTTTATTTACTTTACCCAATGGGAACAGATGAATAGGATGGAATTTATACCCATTCTGAATAACAATAACTTTGGCATAAACCCTGATTTTTCATTATTTTTGAAGGAATAACCACAGAAACCATTATGAACCATCTGCAAAAAACAGGATCGTTTTTGTGGATACCCATTACAATATGTTGAATAAGATACTATTGGCAGCCGGCATTTTTCAGTGCTGCTTTTATAATACCATGGCACAAAGCCCTGGCCAACGCCCTGTTTATACGTCAGAATGGGGACATCTCTTTCGTGAAAGTGGAAAAAATAAAGATCTTTTAGGAATATTTTCTACCGAAGCACCTGTTTATGTTCTGGATTCTACCCAAACACAATACAAAGTACAGGTAAGCAACGGTGATATTGGTTTTATAGACCGTCAGCCGTTACAAAAAAGCATGCGTGGGAAAAAGTCTGCCGGCGAACCCGCTCAGTATTTTTATAGAGGAACAGAAGGACATCAATGTCCGCATTTTTATGTGCAGGTATCTGAGCTGCGTGTACGAAAAGCGCCTACCACAGAAAGTAAAGCCATACGCAGGGCTGCTTTAAACGAACTTGTCTGTATAGATTATGTTCCTTTATATGAGGATGGCTGGATTTATATCGGGGATCACTTTCATGACAATCCGGAATATATTCAAATGAAATATCTGGGAACCGGACTTACTTACGACAGGATTCTGAAAGATTATCTTGCAGTTAAAGGTAAAAACAAGGAAAAAGAACTGGCTCAGGTGGGAAGATTACGTGAAATTGCATGGCAGGAAGATAAAAACCTTAAACAAGCATTACAGTACTGGAAAGAATCCAATACCGGCATAGAAAATCCAAAAGTAGATATCGATTTTGAACTTCTTCTGGCAGATCAACTGGCAAAAAAACCAGAAACTGAAGCTTATGAAAAAAAGCTGAAAGCCTTAAACATGCATTTTGTGTGGAAAGAAACCCAGCTTTTTGACGGCAAAATCACTGATACGCAGATGAAACAGCTGGAGATGCAGAAGGTAAAAGACATTCCCAATACCCCTGAATGCGGATGGGAACCTCAATATTTTTACAGAACCTCTGATATGATGGTTGCTTTTGAAGAATATAAAGGAAAAGTTTCCGGAAGCATTTACAAAATGTCCTTCAACAATGGCGAAGCTGTGATTCTGGGAAATGAACGTATGGATTCTAATTATAACGAAAAGGACTTTGTCAACCATTTTGGAAATTTACTCTCAACACGCTGGATTTCTTCTCCGCACGAATATCACATTCAGAATGGAGATGCCGGGCTCTTTATTTTTACTTTTAAAGAGGGGAAGCTTTTCAGCTATGAATGCATGTATTATTGTTAAAAGTTTTTAAATTATTATTATCATAGAGGCGGGCTAATCCCTGATTTATATATCAATAGAGGCGGGCTTTAGCCCGCTTATTTTATAAAGTATCCTTCCATTGGCTTTAGCCGAAACTTAAAATATTTTCTAACATAAGTGATTAAATTTTAAAGCCGTATCTTTACGTCACCAAACAAAATATTACAATATGTCATTTATAACACCGGAAGGAGCCAGGAAGGCTCAGCTATCCCTATCTGAAAGAGCACCCGTTGCTCATGCTATTCTCTCTGGGAAAGAGAACATTTCGAAATACAACAGTGGAGTATGTCATGATGTGGTTGCTTATGCATTATATATGCGTGGTGCCAGCATAAGTCCTACTCAGCTTGCAGAATCGGCAGGACAAAAATGGTTAACCTTATTCAATTATCCGGCGGGAGAAAAGTGGGATGGATATACCCCTATTCCGGCAGGAAAAGCCATTGGTTTTTACAGGCTTATCGACAAAACATTCTTTCATTCGGCTATTACTACGGGAAATGGTAATGAAATCCGATCTGTTAACGGTTTTTCATTGGGATCAGCATGGAATGTACCTGTAGATATGAAATGGGTACTGGGTAAAAAGAATTCTGACGGAACCTTCAATTATGATGGTACCAAGATAGAAGTCTATATTTCTTCTTTATAACAGAATTTATATTTCAATACAATAAAAGGCAGATCAGCATATTCGCTTTTCTGCCTTTTTACTTTTTAAGCATCGGCACATTTCGGACATATCCCGCTGATGATAAAATTATATTCCTGCGCGATAAAATGTTCCGGCAGACTGATTTCCGGAATAGCGTTTTCAATACACGTCACGGAATGACATTCCTTACAGTTAAAATGTACATGATTATGAAAATGCTGTTCATGGGTACATTTTCCACTGCACTTTGCAAAATTCACTACACCATCAATATTGACGATCTTGTGTATTGCACCTTCGTTTTCAAGCCTTTCCAGAACCCTGTAGATGGTTACTCTGTTGCACAGATCTCCCAGTTTCTTCTGAATATCAGAATGGGTAAGGGCAACATCCGAACTATTAATAAGGTTTAAAATTTCAGTTTTGGCGTGAGTATTTCTGACCTGTTTCATATTTTAGTGCAACAAAGTTGCGTTATTTAAATTTTTATCTCTACTTTTGCAACAAAGTTACGATAAGAAAATTAATCCATACTATTATGAAATCAAAAATTCTTGATGCTGTAGGAATCTCCGCTGCTGTTTTATGCCTGATTCATTGTATTGTCTTTCCACTGCTATTAATTGTTCCATTGGGAATTTCCCATAATCCTTATATTGACCTTGCTTTCCTTTTTATTGGAGCCGTTGTAGTATTGAGAATAACAAAGAAAATGGAAAAACGGTGGCTGAAGTTTCTGTTCTGGATATCATTAAGCCTTATTTTCATGTCTATATTGACAGATTTTCTGTTTGAAGTTCATCTTCCTCTGATCTATATCGGAGCTGTCGGTTTGATTACAGGCCATATCATCAATTTTAAAAATCATAAACATTAAAACATGACTAAGAAACTTCCTGTAACGGTACTCAGCGGATTTCTGGGAGCGGGTAAAACGACACTACTGAATCATATTCTGCATAACAAACAAGGTTTAAAAGTAGCTGTGATAGTGAACGATATGAGCGAAATTAATATCGACGCACGCCTGGTTGAAAATCAAAATACCCTTTCAAGAACAGAAGAAAAACTGGTAGAAATGAGTAACGGATGCATCTGCTGTACACTTCGTGAAGATCTTATGGTAGAAGTGGAACGTCTTGCCCGGGAAAACCGTTTTGATTACCTCCTTATTGAAAGTACGGGAATCAGTGAACCGATTCCTGTAGCCCAGACCTTTACTTATATTGATGAAGAGAGCGGAATAGATCTTTCCCGTTTCAGCTATGTAGATACAATGGTAACGGTGGTCGATTGTTTCAATTTCATGAAAGATTTTGGATCTAATGAACTACTGATGGACCGCGATCTTACTGATATGGAAGGCGACTACAGAACGATTGTTAATCTTCTGACTGATCAGATTGAATTTGCCAACGTGATTATTTTAAACAAAACAGATCTTATCAATACTGAGACACTGGGCTTTTTAAAAGCAGCAATCAGGAAGTTAAATCCGGAGGCGACCCTTTTACAATCGGAGTTTGGAAAAATTGATCCTCAAAAGATTTTGAATACGCAGCTTTTTGACTTCGAAAAAGCAAAGTCATCCGCTGGCTGGCAAAAAGAATTACAGGCTGATCATCACACCCCGGAAACTGAAGAGTATGGAATAAGTTCACTGGTTTTCAGAGATAAAAAACCCTTCCATCCCATAAGACTCTGGGAATATCTGAATCATCATTATCCGGAAGGAACCATCAGAGCAAAAGGCCTGTTCTGGCTGGCTTCAAGACCTGATGATGCATTGAATTTTTCTCAGGCAGGAGGTTCTTTCAGACTTGAAAAAGCAGGAGTCTGGTGGTGCAGCATGCCGATGAGCCACAGGGTTCAGTATTCATCATTTTCAGACAATCAGAAGTTTATAGAAAGCAGATGGGATAAAAACTGGGGCGACAGGATCAACGAACTGGTGTTTATCGGCCAGAATCTGGACAAAGATCAGATGCTGGCAGATCTTCAGCAATGTCTTATTAATGAAAAAGAAAAGGAACAATTCGATAAGAAACTAAGTTTTGAGGATCCGTTCCCAAAGAATATTTAAAATTAACTTTTAATTAATGCAACAAAGTTACGATAAAGAATTAAATATGATAACTTTCGGCATTATTTCAAAAACAATATGGACAGAAGAAAATTTCTAAAAGGATCTGCAATACTTTCAGGATTATTAACCTTATCGCCATCTGATCTCTGGAGCTTCGGGAAGAATACCGAACTGCACAGGAAAGGAAAAGCTAAGAATATTATTTTTATGATCAGTGACGGGATGAGCCTTGGAACGCTTTCAATGGCAGATCTGTATTCACGGAATATTTTAGGAAAAGGAAGTAACTGGCTTAATCTGTATCATGATAAAAAGGTAACCCGTGCTTTGATGGATACCGCTTCAGCAAGTTCTGTTGTAACAGATTCTGCTGCCGCAAGTTCAGCCTTTGGAGGAGGAATCCGAGTGAAAAACGGAGTTTTAAACATCGGAGCTAACGGAGAGAAACATCTTCCGATATGGCAGCAATATAAAAAAGCAGGAAAAAAAGCAGGCTGCGTGACTACGGTAACCATTACTCATGCTACTCCTGCCGGATTCTGTGTAAATTCTTCGAAAAGAAATGCTGAACCCCAAATTGCTGAAATGTACGCCGAACTTGAACTCGATGTGCTGTTAGGTGGTGGAGATGAATTTTTTAATCCCTCCAAAAGAGAAGACAAAAAAGACCTCTATTCTGTTTACAGCAAAAAAGGATACAGAATTCTGAAAACACAAAATGACCTGAAAGAAATCAAAGAAGGAGAGAAGCTGCTAGGTATTTTCAATACAGGAGCGCTTCCTTACAGCATCGACAGAACTCATCTTCCGGAATATAAAAATACACCTACTCTTGCTGAAATGGCCAATACTGCTATCCGTCAGATGAAAGATCATCCCGAAGGTTTTGTCCTTCAGATCGAGGCCGGAAAAGTAGACTGGTCTGCCCATGCCAATGATGTAGCGGCACTCATCCATGATCAGCTGGCATTTGATGAAGCGGTGAAAACCGTCATGGATTTTGCCGAAAAAGACGGAAATACTTTAGTCATCATCACTACAGACCATGGAAATGCTAATCCGGGAACTATTTACGGAGCAGAGGCTACTACACATTTTAACAGCATTTCAGAATACAAATACACCAATGAATACATTCTGAACAAGATTAACAAAGATGATTCGGTAAAAGATATTAAAGACTGGATTTATGAAGGCAACAAGATTACTCTGAATGACGATGAAGCCAGGCATATGCTAAGTTTCTACAACGGTCTTGAAAAAGAGGAAGCAGGACTTTATAATTACAAAAAACTGCCTTTTAAACTGTATTCAGAAATTCAGAAAAGCAGGAATTCTGTGGGGTGGATCAGCATGGATCATTCCGGAGATTACGTGGAAGTAGCGGTTTATGGCCCCGGAAACGAGCTTTTACAGCCGTTTATTAAAAATACAGACCTTCATGATCTGATGCTGAAGGTCTGTCTGGTATAGACATTCATATTTTTTCATATTTAATTATTTGGGAGATACGAGGCGGATTGATTGTGTCCGCCTTGTTTTGTATCAACAGGGGTTTAGATTTCCCCCATTACAAACATATTTTCCATAGTCGGAACGCTGCTTCCGCCTTCTTTTTCAAGCGTAATAGCAAAAGCCTGAGCTTCCGGTATACTGGCCAGAGCAATTCTGCTGTCTTTATCTTCGGTGTACATTCCTGCATTGACCGGTTTTCCATCTTCTATGGCCCAAAGCTGATACTGCATACCTTCAGGGGCTTTAGGAAGTTTTTCCGCATTCAGATACACTTCTTTTGTTTTTTTATCCCAGAAAACCATGGCTTTGGCGTCTGTATGCTTTTCTACGCCCTTCAGCATCACCATCTGCATATCGGGATTAGAAATCATATCCATCTTTCGATTCATTTTTTCCATAGCCTGATCCTTCTGCTTTTTATCAGCTATCATTAAAGCTATTTCTTTTTGGCTGGCAGACTGGCTGTTCATCCAGAATACATTTCCGGCAACACTTACCAGAAATAATACCGAAGCTGCTATAGCATAGGTTTTCCAAGGAGTATTTTTCCTGAAATCATTTCTCTCTATAGCACTTTCTGTTTCTCTTTTTACTTCAGGAATATCTGGTGAAAGAGCAGGAGTTATTTCTTCAACCACCTGTTCCTGCTGAATTTTGTTCCAGATCTTCGATTTCAAATCACCAGGAGGTGTTACAGCCTGAGCTGTAGCAAGATGTTCCAAAGTTTTCTGCGCTTCTTCAAAAGCTTCTTTTACTTCAGCATTATTCTTCATCACACACTCCAAAATCCCTGCTTCCTCGGGAGAAGCATGGCCAAGAATATAAGATTCTATAATTCCGGATGATATGTATTCTTTAGTGTTCAATTTATTGATAATCTTTTAGCAAATCCTTTAATTTCATCAGTGCATTCCGCATTTTCGTTTTTACCGTTCCCAGCGGTATCTTCAGTTTTTCTGATATTTCATGTTGGGTATATCCCTGGTAATAAGCAAGGTCGATGAGCTCCTGTTTGTCTGTTTCCAGACCTTCCAGCACGTTATTAAATCCGATATAATCGGAAGAATGGTTAGTCGTTGAAAGCTCGGCAGTATTATATACGAAATCCGGAAGTGGTTGGTTTTTAAGCTCATTCTGGAAAGCTTTTGATTTTAAATAATCAATGGCTGTATTCCTGGCAATATTGATGATCCAGGTATAAAACCTCCCTTTGGAAGCATCATACTGATGGATAGAGTTCCATATTTTAACAAAAACATCCTGAATCACTTCTTCGGTATATTCCTTAGACTGAACGATCCGAAGAATAATTCCATACAACGCACCGGAATAGTGGTCATACAGATAATGAAAACCGTTTTCGTTTTTTTCTTTTAATAAAACGATAAGCTCCTCTTCAGAATAGGTTGTTTTAATAATATTTATTTTTCTGTTCAAATGTAATAAAATAAAAGACATAATCAACAAAATCCAATACATCATTTATTTCGTACATGTTTTCCTGAAAATTATTGAAAAATATTCAATACGAAAATTATATTTCAGGAGTTAATTTTATTTTATAGTAAAAATAATACACTGAAAATCATATAGTTACAATTTATTTTGTTTTTTTTCAATCTAAAACAAAACCGGCCTCGTAAATGATTTTAAAAACACATTCAATATAATTAACTAAAAATCAACGTAATGAACACACAGTCAAGAATCACAGTTTTAGCAATGGTAGTTTTATCATTTGCTTTCAGTGGGAAGGTAACTGCACAAACGATGAAAGAAAAAACAGTAATGGTAGGGGGAGCTCCCATGTATCCTTCTAAGAACATTATTGAGAATGCGGTCAACTCAAAGGATCATAAAACCCTTGTAGCTGCCGTAAAAGCTGCCGGTCTGGTAGAAACATTACAGGGTGCAGGACCTTTTACCGTATTGGCACCTACAGATGCAGCCTTTGCCAAACTTCCGAAAGGTACCGTAGAAAACCTTGTAAAACCTGAAAATAAAGCGATGCTTACTTCTATTTTAACCTATCATGTTCTTCCAGGAAGGTATAGCACTAAAGAAATATGGGCCGCTGTAAAAGCAGGAAACGGAAAAAGCATGATGAAAACTGTACAGGGTGAAGATCTTACATTCTGGACAAAAGGTAAAAATCTTTACATAAAAGACGCAAAAGGAAACAGCGCCAAAGTAACGATTGCTGATGTAAACCAGTCTAATGGAGTGATTCATGTAATCGATACAGTATTGATGCCATAACAAATTCTAAGTTTCAGACAGCATATTCCAATGTGCTGTTTTTATCTCCTTTTTATCCAACACTAAAAATAAATACTATGAAAAAAACAATTCAGGTTTCTAATCAGGGTGCAACCCTTGATACCAGCAGAAGAAGCTTTTTAAAACTAAGTGGAGTAGGATTGGCTATTGCAGGCCTTACCATCATCGGATGTAATGATGATGATGACTTCCAGATTATAGAAGAATCAAAGTATGATCTTGGAACCGGAGATGTAGGGGTATTAAATTATGCCTATGCTTTGGAACAGCTTGAAGCAGATTTTTATACAAAAGTGGTGAACAATTTTTATACAGGAATTTCCAGTATTGAAAAAGAGATTTTTACAGACCTCTATCATCACGAAGTGATTCACAGGGATTTTTTCAAAGTTGCTATTAGTGGTGCTACAGATCATGTGCTTCCTAAGCTTGAATTCCAGTATCCGAATGTAAATTTTAATGATAGAAATTCAGTACTGGCTACAGCAAAGGCATTGGAAGACACCGGTGTTGCAGCGTACAATGGAGCAGGAAAATACATTTCCAATCCCGCTTATCTCGTGATTGCCGGTAAGATAGTTTCTGTGGAAGCCAGACATGCTTCTGCCATCAGAAATTTAATCAATCCCGGATCTGCAGATTTTTCAGGAGATGATGTGATCGATGCTAACGGACTTGATCTTGCCAAAGAGCCCAAAGATATCGTAATGGCTGCCGGAGCTTTTATCAAGACACCATTTACCTGGAAAGAAAGAGGAATCAACTAAACATCACCCTAAAAACTCACATTATGAATATTCTTAGATTACTGGATAAGCTTTCTGATGATAAATTTTTCACCAGGGAAGCATCAAGATTAGAAACGATTACTGATATTTCATTATTTGGAAAAAAAGCAGCGACAGCAGCTGTACCCCTTGGTTTGGGAGCTATGATGACCACCCCTGCCAAAGCAGAAACTACCAAAACAGCATTAACAGGTACTGCTTTAAAAAGTACCCTTACAGATGCTTTACAACTGGCGCTGGTACTGGAATATCTTGAAAATGAATATTACAGCATAGGATTGTCAACCCCGGGACTGATTCCCAATGGAGACAGAACCGTCTTTATGCAGATTTCAAAGCATGAATCCGCTCATGTAAGTTTTCTGAAAAGTACACTGACTTCTTTAGGAACAACTCCCGGAAATAAACCTATTTTTGATTTTACAGCCGGCGGAAACTTTATGCCTTTTACAGATTATAACCAGTTTCTTATCCTTGCGCAGGCTTTTGAAGATACCGGAGTGAGGGCTTACAAAGGGCAGGCAGGAAATGTGATGTCCAACAAAGTGGTTCTGCAGGCAGCGTTACAGATTCACTCCGTTGAAGCCAGACATGCCTCACAGGTAAGAAGAATGAGGGCGAACAAAGGATGGATTGAGCTTGCCAACGGAGGAAGTATGCCTTCCGCCACCAATCCTGTTTATGCAGGAGAAGAAAATACCAACCAGGCAGGTTATAATACCGGAACTTTATTTGGTGCTGCAGCAGGTTCTGCAGCGTACGACGAAATTTTAAGCGGCAGCGATGCACAGGCCATTGCTTCCCTGTTCATAGTATAGTTGTGATTTGGATGATGATAAGTGGTGAGTCCATTTCCGTATTTTTCAGGGAATGGACTTTTTTATCAATCGTCAGGCCTTAAGAAAACACATAATCAATATCTTATATTCATCCGGATCTACCCACTAAGCATCATATTTCCTATATGGTGCATTTTGTTTCATAATTCTTATTACTTCCATATAACTTCAGAATTCCTAGAAGATAATCAAAAATTAACACACATATAGGTTTATTAACATATTTACTGTAATAGAATACAAAATTATTTCGTAATTTGGTTTACTTATTAAAATAATAATTTAATGCGCTTAAAAATATTTAAAATATAAACTTTAAGGCCTTGATTATCATTTTTTAATAATCAAAAAAGAAAAGTCTCTAATTGTTGATATAACATATGAAGAAGTATCCAATTCCTGCGAATGAAGAAAGCCGAATGAAGAAACTGGAGTATTTTGGTCTTTTAAACCTTGAAAAAGATCCCCAGTTAGATATTTTTGCAGAAACCGCATGTCTGGTGACAGACTGCCCGGCAGCACTTATAGCCATGATGGAAAGCGAAACCCAGACCATCCAAAGCTGTGTGGGGCTTGCCCTTGATTTTGTAGACAGGAAGAATACTGTATGCCAATATTCTATCGCAAGTGGAGATATAGTAGTGATCAATGATACTTTACTGGATGAAAGATCTTCTGATAACCCGCTCATTCTGGCAGGAGGAATCCGGTTTTATGCAGGAGTACCTCTTATTGATGATGAAGGATTTGTATTGGGAACCATCTGCGTTATCGACTATAAGCCTAAAACCATTACGGATGATCAGATTTCAACCCTGAAAAAAATAGGAGAAGCAGTCACAAAAGTTCTCATGGGAAAAAGGAAAAATATCCAGGCTGAGTATTTTCAGCAGACTTTTACCATTTCCAATAATCTGATCTGTGTTCTGGATAAGGATTTTGTGCTGAAAGATGTGAACCCGACTTTTGAGAAGGTGTTTCAATTAGATAAAGCAGAGGTTATCAATAAGAATTTCATAGATCTGATAGGGAATCACAATTCTCAGCTGCAAATGCTTTCCAAAAATCTTCCCGATACCGACGAAGAAGTTACATTTACAACTTCAACAAAGATAGATGATACTCAAACCATCATAATTGAATGGTATTTAAAGCTCAATCAAAACCACTCGGAGATTTTTTGTTTCGGAATCAATATCACCCATCGTATCGAAGAAAAGAATAAACTGGAAAGCTCTGAACGCCGCTTCAGAAGCTTCTTTGAAAACGCCATAGGATTGATGAGTATGCATGATATGGAAGGTAATATCATTGCTGTCAATGAAAAAGGAAGAGAAACCCTGCAATATTCTTCTGAAGAAGTAGAAAAATTGAATTTGAGAGACCTTGTTCCCAAAAAAAACTGGTATCTTCTTGAGCAATATCTCGAAAGAATCAATAAAAACCAGGAAGATTTCGGAACCATGATCCTGAAAACAAAAGGAGGTGAAGAAATGATCTGGATGTACCACAATCTTGTGGAAATCAACAAAGAAGGGAATCCTTATGTGGTAAGTACTGCCCTGAATGTTACGGAAAGAATAAGTTTGGAAAAAGATCTTGTTCATACCAAAAAGATGCTGGAACAAACAAGTGCCGTTGCCCAGGTGGGAGGATGGGAAGTCAACCTGAAAAACAATACCGTTTTCTGGTCACAGTCTACCAGAGAAATCCATAAGATAGACCGGGACTTCCAGCCTGATTTTGAAAATGCACTGGGTTTTTACAGTGAAAAAAGCCGCGAAAAGCTGGAATTTTTATTCGAAAAGGCTGTAAAAGAAGGCGTTCCCTACGATGAAGAATTACAGCTTATACAAAATGACGGCGTGATGATCTGGGTAAGGGTAAAAGGGATCCCGGAATTTGAGGATGGAGTATGCACCAGAGTCTACGGAATCATTCAGAATATTGATACCTTCAAAAATATCTACCTTGAGCTGGCCAGGAAAGAGGCTATGCTGCAATCTTTTGTAAAATATGTACCTGCTACGGTAGCCATGTTTGATAAAGATCTCAATTATGTTTCTGTAAGCAGAAGCTGGAAAGATGAGTTTCAGATGAATGACATCAGGCTTATTGGTGAAAATATGTTCAAGATATCGCCCAATGTACCGGATGAAAGGTTAAAAATATATCAGGATGCCCTGGCCGGGAAAGCCTATAAAAATGAAGACATGGCTATAGAAATTCCTGGTAAAGAAATCATTCAGCATTACAGTGTAGAGGTGACACCATGGTATCTTTCCAATAATGTTATAGGAGGAATTATTGTTTCTGCCCAGAATATTACAGCTTCAGTAAGAATCAACAGAGAACTGAAAAACGCCAAGAAAATGGCAGATATTGCCAGCAATGCAAAAACTGAATTCCTAGCCAACATGAGCCATGAAATCCGGACTCCTCTGAACGGGGTAATCGGTTTTTCCGACCTTCTTTTAAAAACTCCATTGAACGAGATACAGACTCAATATCTCCATTATATTAATGAATCAGGAGAAAATCTGTTGAATATCATCAATGACATTCTTGATTTTTCTAAGGTAGAATCCGGGAAAATGGATCTTATTGTGGAAAAAGCCAATATTTACGATATGGTAAGTCAGGTAATCAATGTTATCCTTTACCAGTCGCAGAAAAAAAATATAGAGCTACTGCTGAATATAGAACCGGGACTTCCTGAAACAATCTGGCTGGATGAATCGAGGCTGAAACAGATTTTAATCAACCTTCTCGGAAATGCCGTAAAATTTACAGAACAGGGAGAAATAGAACTTAAAGTAGAAAAACTAAATCTGGACAGCAAAAATATCAAACTCAGATTTTCCGTAAGAGACACCGGAATTGGTATTCCTAAGGAAAAACAGCAGCATATTTTCGATGCCTTTACCCAGGAAAACAGCTCGATCAGCAAACGCTATGGAGGAACAGGTCTCGGATTGACTATTTCCAATAATATCCTGAAATATATGGGCAGCAGCTTATCATTGGTAAGTGAACTTCATAAAGGTTCTGTCTTCTATTTTGATATAGAGGTTCCTTATGAAATATCTGATCGTCATGAGGTTGAAGAACTACCAATCAATAAAGTTCTTATCGTAGATGACAATGAAGCCAACAGAATTATTATTCAGCACATGCTGGCTTATAAAAATATAGATTCAAAGCTGGCCGCCAATGGAATGGAGGCCCTTCAGATATTACTTGCCGGAGAACGCTTTGATGTGATCCTGATGGATTACCATATGCCTGTCATTTCCGGGCTGGAAACCATAGAAAAAATTAAAGACCTGTTTGATCAACAGAAAGAATCGTCTCCTTTGATTATCCTTCATACCTCATCTGAAGAACATGATGTTATTAATTATTTCCGTCAGGAAAACGATTCATACTTCCTGTTAAAACCTATCAAATCAGAAGAACTCTATAAAACATTAAGCCGGGCCGTGAAAACTACGGAAAAAGAGGTCACCAGCATTTCAAAGAAGGAAACAGAGGCATCCTTTCTGATGCAGTCGCCACAGGTTTTACTCGTGGATGATAACCCGGTTAACATGGTTCTCAACCATAAAATGATAGGTTCATTGATTCCTGATGCGGAGCTTACAGAAGCTACAGATGGGCTTCAGGCATGGCAGCTCTGTCAGGGGAAAAAATTCAATATCATTTTAATGGATGTTCAGATGCCGGTAATGGATGGTATTGAAGCTACAAAACAAATCCGTTTGCTTCCGGAATATTCCGATATCCCGATTATTGGTGTCACTGCCGGTAATGTGTTGGGAGAGAAGGAAAAGTGTCTGGATTCCGGGATGAATGACTTCCTTCCTAAACCTTTAAGACAAAATGATCTGCTGGAAATACTGAAAAAATACATTCCTGGTGAAAATAATGTTCCAGATCAGAATAATGTTCCGGACGAGAATACCACAAATACAGAAAATGATCTCGATATAAACCTTCTGAACGAACAGATAGGTGATGATGATGAAGATTTTAGAAAAATATTCCTGGATCTTGTCATGCAACAACTCATTCAGGCTGAAGAAGATATTAAAAAACACGCAGCTGAAAAAGACAGTACCAATCTGAAACTGATCCTTCACAAGCTTAAAGGAACAGCCGGAACAGCGGGGTTGGTAACACTTACAAAAAATACGGCCAGCTGGGAGAGTAAAGCGGAACCCGACATGGATTTTATCTCCATGGAAAAAGAAATGATCCGGGAAATAACAAAAGGATTACAATTAATTAAAAATTTAATACAATAAAAAACCAAAATTATGCTGATTCTAATCGCCGAAGACGACGAACTGATTCTAAAAACGATTGAACATAAATTAGTAAAAGAAGGGCACGAAGTGATCCTGACCCGCAACGGGAAAGACGCTATTGAAACCCTTAAAACCAGGGAAGTAGATCTGGCCATCACAGATATTATGATGCCTTTTGCTTCCGGAATTGAAATACTTTCTGCCATTAAAACCATGGGCAAGCAGATACCGGTAATCATGCTTTCCAGCATGGGGCAGGAGGAAGTAGTACTGAATGCCTTCGATTTGGGTGCAGCCGATTTTATTGTAAAACCATTCAGTCCCAATGAATTGATACTAAGAATAAAAAGATTTTCTTCAAAATAAACGACAACCATGTTTCTCACCACTTCTGTGCATTTTCTCTTTCTTGTTTTTCTGGGAATGCTATCTTTAGTACTTTTACTGATCATCGTTGTACTGATCTACAGCTTTTATCAGTACAGAGAATCTATCCGGGTTTTCAGATGGTCTGAAATGATCAATAAAAAGATCTCAGAAGTAATTGTATATGGTGAAGAAGAATTGGCTGCAGACACTAACTTTTCAACAGCATCTGGTAATCCTTCATTCAGAAATCTGTTTCTTCAGAAACTGGCAGAATCCGAGAAAAAATTTTCCGGAGCAGCACAGAATAAACTTAAAGATTTATTTCATGAATATGGCCTTCAGAAAGAAGCATTGAAAAAACTCAATCAAAAGAAGGAACATATCATTGCTGGAGGAATACAGGAACTTACCGCCATGCACGTACAGGAAGCGTTGCCAAAAATTTCTACATTTTTAACCCATCCTTCAGCTCAGGTGTATCAGGAAGCACAATATGCAATGGTTAACTTTAAGGGTTTTGAAGGTCTTCATTTCCTGAACAGCATTTCAACCAAAATATCAGAATGGCAGCAGCTTCGTCTGCTTATTTCCGTAACACATATTCCGGAGAATTCCCGAGACAGCATTAAAAGCTGGATGGAAAGTTCTAATGAATCCGTAGTTATTTTTACCCTTAAACTCTTAAGAAAATTTCAGATATTATCTCTCTATCCAACAGTAACTGATTTGTTGAATCATCCATCTGCTGATGTACGGGTTCAGGCAGTGCAAACTTTATTATCGCTGGAAAATTCTTCAACAATCGCTGATCTTATAGAAATCTATCCACATCAGCCAGCTGAAGTACAGAAAGAGATTCTCAAAGTCATGAAAAAGTCAAAAGACCAGTACAGTACGGATTTCCTGAAAGATCAGTTATTGGAAAATCCGGATTCAGGGATAAAAGTATATGCAGCAGAAGCTTTATGTGCATTGGAGAAACAGGAATTCCTGAAAGAGATATCCCAAAAGGAAACCTCTTCTGAAGAACTCATTCAAATTATTAAATACGCATTACAGGAAAAAGCATGTTAGAATTCTCACACATCATCTATGAAGTTGTTATCTGGCTGTTTCTGATTTACGGAACAGCAGTAGCCCTTATCTATGGCTGGATAGGAATTTATGCGCTTGGCGCTGTATTACGTTATAAAAAAGAAAATACATTTACAGACTACAGTATTATTGCGGCCAATCCCAATGCTCCGGTGTTCAGCGTTATTGCTCCGGCATATAATGAAGGAATGACCATTGTAGAAAATGTACGTTCACTGTTATCCCTTTACTATCATAATCTGGAAATTATCATTGTAAATGACGGAAGTAAGGATGATTCCATTCAAAAGCTGATTGAGGCTTACGAACTTGAGTCTGTAGCTTATTTTATTCAGGGAAAAATTGAAACCAATGCAGTAAGAGGAGTTTATAAAAGTAAAAATCCGGCCTTCAAAAAACTGATTGTTGTTGATAAAGAAAACGGAGGAAAAGCAGATGCCTTAAATGTTGGAGTCAATATTTCTTCCGGAGACTATCTGGTCTGTATTGATGTTGACTGTATTCTCGAGCAGGATTCGATTTTAAAACTCGCAAAACCAATGCTGGAGCAGACTGATAAAAAGTTTATTGCCTGCGGTGGAGTGATTCGTCTGGCCAACAATTGTGTCATTGAAAACGGAAAAGTAGTAAGTGTCAATATGCCGAAAACCCTACTGGGAAGAACACAGGCATTGGAATATATCCGGGCTTTTGTACTGGGACGTATGGCATGGTCCAGAGCATCAGGACTGATCCTGATCTCCGGGGCTTTTGGAGTCTTTGACCGGAAAATTGTACTGGCCTGCGGCGGCTATGATAAAAACACAGTGGGAGAGGACATGGAGCTGGTGGTAAGAATGAGAAAGTATATGGAGGAAAAAAACGAGCCTTACGAAGTACTTACCATTCCGGATCCGCTATGCTGGACAGAAGTTCCGGAATCCAAAGATATTCTCAGAAAACAACGAAACCGATGGATGCGCGGCACCATGGAAACTCTGTGGAAACACAGAAAACTCATGTTCAATCCGAAGTATAAAAAATTAGGGATGATCAGTCTTCCTTATTGGTTCTTCTTTGAATTCCTGGGTCCGCTCATTGAATTTTCAGGATATATTATCTTTATCATCTTTTTATTGCTGGGAATTATCAACTGGCCCTTCTTTCTGATCTTGTTTGCCCTCGTCATCTCAATGGGATTCCTGTATTCCATTTATGCGATATTGGTGGATCTTGTCAGCCATCAGGTTTATAC
Source organism: Chryseobacterium sp. CS3K3.1 (assembly GCF_059515165.1). NCBI lineage: Bacteria > Pseudomonadati > Bacteroidota > Flavobacteriia > Flavobacteriales > Weeksellaceae > Chryseobacterium > Chryseobacterium sp. CS3K3.1. The sequence continues at coordinate 122,083 of NZ_JCAKRV010000015.1, forward strand.
CAAAAGAAAGGACTTCCTTAGACTGATTGTTACTGCTTTTTCCGAACCTTTTTATTTCCATCCTATTGTGGTAAAAGCAGGGGTTAACGGATTTATAGATTATTTCAAAAAATCTCATGGCTGGGGCGAAATGACAAGACAGGGCTTCAATCAAAGCACCCAGCATTTACCGCTGAAAGAAAGGATATATGCTATTCTTCAGGCAGGACTTAAAAAATGGGGAATGCTGGCGTTGGCATTCTTTGCTTTATTTTTATTAGGAGTCGCCGCAGAATCACTGTGGTACAAATATACTTTTCCAAAATTTGAAACATCAGCCATTATTGGTCATCTTTTCTTGGAAAACATTTTATTTGCGCTTCAACTGACATTCTGTGTCGGAATTATATATCTGATTATTAATTTTGTCAAAGAAGGCTGGGCAAGAATTCTGGGAATAATCACCCTGCTTATTGTAGCAGTTACTCAATATATTTTGTTCCTGTATTTTTCTGAAACCCGCAATGTTTTGGGTGCCGACCTTTTATACTACAGCAAAGAAGAGATGAAGCAGATTTTGCAGGCAAGCGGAATGCTGAACTTCAAAAACTTTGCATTGCTGGGAATTTTAATCATTGGCTCCTTGATTCCTTTGTGGATTGCAGGAAAAGCAGCTTTAAAATCAATCTATCCGGGAATGATACTATTGATTTTCGGGTTAGCAGCATTCTTTATTCCTTCCAATGTAGTGGGAGCAAGGATTTTGAGTTCCGAAAGTGAGTTTAATCAAAATGCGGCAAAAAGTAAATGGGCTTATTTTTTTAAATCCAATGAAGATAATTTTATCAGTGACCATCCGGAACTTACTGATTTGCTGAGCGACAATGAAGATTTTACTGCCAATGCAGAAATGATTGATAAAAATTTTCCGTTCTGGAGAAAAGAAAACACACCGGACTTTTTAGGTTCTTACTTTAATCGATCTGAGAAAGTTCCCAATCTTGTTTTTCTTGTGATGGAAGGTTTCGGACATGCGTATACTTCCCCAAAAGGATATATCGGAAACTTTACTCCTTATCTTGATTCTTTATCCCATAAAGGATTGTATTGGGAAAACAGTTTAAGCTCAGCAGGAAGAACATTCGGAGCATTACCATCATTAACGGGATCTCTTCCCTTTGGTAAGAACGGCTTCCTTGAAATAGAACAAACACCGGAGAATTTCAATCTCTATAACATCCTTAAAGCAAACGGTTTTGAAACCGGATTTTATTACGGAGGTCATGCATCATTTGACCGCTACCGTGAGTTTCTGGAGTACAGCGGAGTAGATCATATTATAGACCAGGCTTCCTTCAGCAGCCCTTACCGTAAGCTTCCAGCGAGCAACGGAGAGAGCTGGGGATATGAAGACCAGGCTGTTTTAAGTAAAATGCTGCAGCAGCAAAAACCCCAGAATCAGCCTTATTTCAATATGATTCTTACACTTTCAACACATAATCCTTTTTTAATCAATAATAAAGACTATTATGAAAAGCTGTACAATCAACGACTTAACTCCGGAATTTTAACTCCTGAACAGAAAAAATGGGCATCTGCCCACAAAAATCAGCTCATTTCGGTATTGAATGCTGATGATGCTATGAAAAATTTCTTTGAAAATTACAGCAAACGGCCGGACTTCAAAAACACTATTTTTGTCATTACGGGAGATCACAGTATGCCTGAAATAACCTTAGAATCTAAAATTGACAGATTCCATGTTCCTTTATTAATCTATTCTCCGTTATTAAAAGAATCAAAGCGATTCTATAAAACAGTAAGCCATTTTGATATTGCGCCTTCCATTCTGGCGTACTACAGAAACAATTATCAAATCAATACCCCTTCTACTGTTACATGGGTAGGACGTGGCTTTTCCGCAGATTCTGAAATCAGCAAGGCAGGAATCCCTATGATGCAGAGTAAAAACCAGCTTATCGATTTTGTATCTGAAAAATATTATATCCATGACGGGCAGCTTTTCACCCTAAAAGATATGGAAGAAGATGCTTCCAATGATGCTGCGGCCATGAACAGGATCAACGCCAGGTTTAATCAGTATAAAAGCATGAATACCCGGTTTTATTCCACAAAGAAACTGATGCCGGATTCGGTAATGATTAATTTTAAGAAAAAAACAAAGTCAAAGTTTTAAAACTTCCGGGTGTAGCCTAAAGTAATGTCAAACTGATTTCCTTTCTCACCCGGACGGAATTCCTGGTTATAATACATGGTTCCTACAGAAAAAAGATTGACAGAGCGGTAAGAGAAATTATACTCAGCACCTATTTTAAAAGTTTTAAGCTTAAAGGTTTCATTTTCCAGAAGGTTATTTCGGTATTCTTCCGGGCTTATCCCGGTACCGATCTGAAAGGCAACATAATCCTGAGCGCCTTTTGTGTAATATCTCACCGTTCCGGTATAAGAATGTGAAATATTTTTACTGCCAGGTGTAATATAAGTACGAAGGTTGAACCAGAAATTTTTATAATATTTTCCTACAGCCGCAGTATACATCCAGATACTGTTGCTGAAATGAAGCTGACGGTAACCCAGCTCTGCCTCAAAACTATGAGGAAGATTGGCATTCAGGGAAACTCCGGTACGGTATTTCGGAAACAGACCTACATCATCAGAATATCCTCCGCCTACATAAAGGTAGAACATTTTGGAAAGTCTTGGATAGGCTTCCAACTCAATCTGTGTACCACCTTGTGCAAATTTGTTCGCATAGTTTCCACGAAGGATCACGGAACCAATAGGTGTAATTCTTTTGTAACTTACCCCCACGATATGCCAGTCATCATCAAACTGTTTGTCAAAATGGGAATAGTTGTAAATAATTCCAACAGCATTTTTAGAAGACAGATCCTTGATTCTTACTGCAAGGGCCCTTGCTTCTGTATTTTTGGGATTAATAGATAATAGAGTGGTTACCGCTTTATCAGCTTCTTCATAATGATCCATTCCAAAATATACTTTTGCCTTCAGCAGCAGTAATGCCTCAGATTTTGAATGATAGGAAAGTCCTTTATCTATAATTTCGATAGCCTTTGTATTCTGATCATTCCAGTATTCCAGTGAAGCATACGCCAGGAAATAATCTTCATCCTGAACCTCTCTTTTTCCAAGATCTTCAAACACAGCTCTTGCCGCTTCAATATCTTTATTCCAGGTATATAATCTTCCTAAGAAAACAGAAATATCGGTATAATTGGGAGCTTTTGCCAGCGCCTCTTTTGCCAGGGCAATAGATGTAGTATAATCTTTCTGTTCAAAAGCGGTGGTACGGGCTTTAACAAACAGTTCATCAGCAGTAAGATTCTGCTGGCCATACATTGTAATGGGAAAAAGTAATGCTAATAAAAAGGTCGGATATCTTTTCATTGAAGTTTATTATTAATGAGCTACATCTTTATCACAAATATATTGAACTTTTATCTCTCTACCCAGAGATTATTCATCAAAACTTATCTTTTTAAGATTATTATTCCGCAAAATATCAAATAATAGATATTTATGATGGAATAATTATTGTCGTAATTGAAAAGAATTGATTTTCTAAAAACCTTCATCATGAAAATAGCAACTTATAATGTTAACGGAATCAACGGCAGGCTTCCTGTTTTGCTGAAATGGCTCAAGGAAGCTTCACCGGATATTGTCTGTCTTCAGGAATTAAAAGCTCCTCAGGAACGTTTTCCTTTACAGGATATCAATAACGCAGGGTATGAAGCGATCTGGAACGGCCAGAAAAGCTGGAACGGAGTAGCCATACTGGCCAAAAATAAAGAGATAACTGAAGTACAAAGATCTTTGCCTGGTGATGCAGAAGATGTTCAAAGCCGGTATATAGAAGCTATTATTGATCAAATGGTCATCTGCTGCCTGTATCTTCCCAATGGAAATCCTTATCCGGGGCCTAAATTTGATTATAAATTATCGTGGCTCAAACGTTTTAAAAGACGAACCAATCAGCTTATCAAAATGGAACTTCCCGCCATCCTTATCGGTGATTTCAACATTATTCCGGAACCTGTCGACGTTTATAAACCTGAGCGCTGGGAAAATGATGCCTTATACAGAACAGAAGTAAGAAAAGCATTTAAAGAACTTCAGAAAAAAGGCTGGCTGGATTCTCTGCGAAGTCTTTATCCTGATGAGAAAATCTATACATTCTGGGATTATTTATACAAAGCCTACGACCGCAATGCAGGAATGAGGCTGGATCATATTTTATTAAGTCCTTATCTTCAGCCGAGATTATCATCCGGTGGAGTAGACAGCCATGTGCGGGGTTGGGAAAAAAGCAGCGATCACGCTCCGGTGTGGATTGAACTTTCGGATCATCCTTGATAACTGAAGTCCCTATATAAAAAACTCCCGGTATAAAACCAGGAGTCTTTATATGATATCTATTTAAATATTAAGATTGCTTGCGGCGGCGGCCTGAAACCTTTTTGTCAAGATCCCTGATATCCTGTCTCAGTTCACGGAACATCTCTTTAAAATTGTAGCTTTCATAATCACCCGGCTCGAAATCTTCCGGGAAAATTCCTGAAGCATACTGCCAGATTTCCACTACTTCTTCAAAAGGAATATCATAAGGCTCGTAAAATGAATTATCAGCACTTACGCAAATTGCATTTTCCTTTCTTTCTTTAAAACGCTTGTAGGTAATTCCATCATTTAAAGTAACAAAAACATAGGTTTTACCTGGTTTCAGTTCATTAATTCCTTCTACATATTTTCCTACAATATAAGACCCACTTCTGAAAGGAGGCATAGAATCACCATCCGCAGGAAAAGCCCTGTATTTACCATTGGTAAGAAAAGGAAGAGCAATACGCTGAAGACTTTCAATGTATTCTATATCGCTATAACCTTCCAGATACCCCATTGATGCCTTCTGAGGAATAATTTCTATGGTATCGTTTCCATGAGTATCAACTGCTACCGGAAGAACGATTCTGTTATCAGGAAGCTTTAGCATTTCATCTATCGGATGCTTTTCAATATCTACAGAAAGCATAAGATCAATACTCACATGGAAATATTTTGAAATTTTTACCAGCAGCTCGATAGGAGGCTCCGAAATTCCGTTTTCATATTTTGAATACCGGACTCTTGAAATCATTAGTTCATCGGCTACATTTTGCTGGGAGAGCTTTCTCCTGGCTCTTAAAAAGCGTATATTATTTGAAAAAACTGACATTGATATAAGTATGTCAGCAAAAATACAAAATTTGATTCCTTTATCAACCAACCCAAGTGGGTTTTACCCGATAAGAGTACAAATTTCATCGATGTTTTTTTATTTTTTATCTAAAATAAGAAAATCCAGGTATTTCAGCTTATCGATTTTACCTGTTACAGCTCTTTGTAAACGGTTTTATCCACATTGAAAAATAAATATCAATAATTAAGATTTAATGCAAAAATAATAACTCCAAACTCCATAAATTGAGTTATGTTTTTTAACTTTTAGAAAATCAATCACATATAAGTGAAAATATTATTCACATTAATTCATATTTATATTAATGAATTATTAAATAATATAAACATATAATTAATTTATTTAAAATAATTTGCAATTCTATTATTATTATTCATATATTCGTGATGTAATAATCATATAAAATTATAGTTATGAAAAACTTAAAAAAATTGGACAGAAACGAATTAAAAGCTATTTCAGGTAACGGATTACTAGATCCAATCGGCGGACTTCTAGGTGGACTAGGAGGAGTAGTTGGTGGAGTAGTAGGCGGTGTAGGTACTATCGTTGGTGGCGTAGTTACTGGCGTAGGATCTACAGTAGGTGGAGTAGTTGGCGGTGTAAGCACTGTTGTAACTAACGCTTTATGCCAGACACAATGTGTTGTTAATGGTGTAATCCACATCAAATTACTTGAGTGCGGATCAACTTGCTAGTCAGAAAGCATTACATGTAAAAATTATGAGGCTGTCTCAAAAGGACAGCCTTTTTTATGGTCGTATTTTTTTGTAACTTATATTTTT